>NZ_BAAGPR010000080.1:0-35632 GCF_054783955.1 Streptomyces mayteni
CGGGGGCGCCGGCCGCGGCGGCCCAGGCGCGGCCCACGGCCGCCGCCGAGGCGACGGCCTCCAGGCAGCCGCGCCGGCCGCAGCCGCAGAGCGTGCCGCCGGGTCGCACCACGACATGGCCGAGCTCGCCTGCCCTGCCGTGCGCGCCCGGCTCGGTGCGGCCGTCGATCGACAGGGCGGTGGCGATGCCGGTGCCGAGCGCCACCAGCAGGAAGCGGTCGACGCCGACGCCGGCGCCGAGCCGGCCCTCGGCCAGCGCGGCGACCCGCAGGTCGTGCCCGAGCGCGACCGGCGCCGCGCCGCCGAGCCGCTCGGTCAGCAGCCGGCGGATGGGGACGTCCCGCCAGCCGAGGTTGGCGGAGTAGACGGCGACCCCGGCCGCCTCGTCCACGGCGCCAGGCAGTCCGACGCCGACGGCGGCCGGCGGCCGGCCGAAGCGGTCGACGCCGGCCGCCCACAGCTCCTCGGCGAAGTCCAGGATGGCGGCCACGGCGCCGTCGGGACCGCCGCCTCCGCCCCCGTCCCCGCCTCCGCCGCCGGTCGGCCGACGCGCCTCGTGGCGCGGCACGTTGTCGGGACCGGTCAGCGCGGCCTTGATGGTGGTGCCGCCCACGTCGAGGGCGATCACATAGGAGTCGTGGGCGGCTTCGGCGTCTTGGGGGAGACTCACACCCGCAAGTCTGGCCCCGGACCGGCGGAAAGGTCTAGTCCACTACACCCATCGCGCTAGCGTCCCGCGGTCAGCACCACGGAACGGGTGAGGTGCCGCGGCCGGTCGGGATCGAGGCCGCGGGCCGCCGCCACGGCCACCGCGAGCCGCTGCGCGCGCACCAGCCAGGCCAACGGATCCACCGCGCCGTCCGCCACCAACAGCGCGCCGGTGCGCCGCACTTCCTCCGCGAGCCCGGCGGGCGCCGGGCCGAACAGCCACACCACGCGCCCCGGCGCGGCCACGGCCACCGGGCCGTGCCGGTACTCCATCGCCGGATACGCCTCCGTCCAGGCGCCGGCCGCCTCGCGCAGCTTCAACGCCGCCTCGAGCGCCAGGCCGTAGCCCCAGCCCTGGCCGAGGAACGTCCACTGCTCGGCGGACACCACGTCGGCCGGCAGCGGGTGACGGAGCGCCAGCTCGGCGTCGTCCACCGCCTCGGCGAGCGGCTTGACGCCGGGCGGCAGCGGCCCGGTGCCGGCCAGCGCGGCGCGCAGGAAGGCCAGCGCGCTGGTCGCGAAGCGCGTCTGCACCACCGAGCGCTCGTCCGCGTAGTCGAGGACGACGACGTGCCGGGCGGCGCGCAGCGCGGGCGAGGTGGGGTCGGCGGTGAGCACCAGCACCGGCGTGGCGGGCCGCCGCTCGCGCAACGCGGCGAGCAGGTCGAGGACCTCGGTGGTGGTGCCCGACCTGGTGATCGCCACCACCCGGTCGTAGTCGCGGGTGACGGGGAAGGCGGAGGCGGCGAACGCGTCCGTCTCGCCCTGCCCGGCGGCCTCGCGCAGCGCCGCGTAGGACTGGGCGACGAACCACGACGTGCCGCAGCCGGTGACCGCCACCCGCTCGCCGGGCCCGGGCGGCGCCCCGACGAGGCCGCCGGCCAGCGCGTCACGGGCGTCCAGCGCGGCGCGCCGCCAGCAGTCGGGCTGGGTGGCGATCTCCCGCTCGGTGATGGTGGGCTCGGGCATCGGAACTCCTCACACGCGACGGCGTTCCCCGTGGTAACGCCTTACCCAGCTGGGGAGTGTCCGAGGCCGGGCATAAAATGACGGAGTGGGGACAACGGGGGAAGAACGGGACGCGGCCGAGGACGGCCTGTCCGAGCGCGACCGGTCGATCCTCGCCGTCGAGCGCGCCTCCTGGCCGCGCGCCGGCGCCAAGGAGCGGGCGATCAGGGAGCGGCTCGGCCTCTCCCCGACCCGCTACTACCAGGTGCTCAACGCCCTCCTCGACGACCCGGCGGCCCTGGCCCACGACCCCGTCACCGTCAACCGCCTCCGCGCGAGGCGCGCCCGCCAACGCGCCAACCGTTAGGCGCAGTCCCGTCCTGTCCTCCCCAGTCCCGTCCTGTCCCGTCCTCCGGTCTGGTGGCGCGCCCGCTGGGTAGGGTCGCGGCATGGGTAACCTTCCCGAACCACGGACGGAAGCGGGGCGGGCCGGGCTCCAGGCCATCGTGCGGGAGCCGGCGCGGGCGCTGTTGGCGTTCGACTTCGACGGAACACTGGCGCCGATCGTCGAGGATCCGGCGCTGGCCAGGGCGCATCCGGAGGCCGTGCCGGCGTTGGCGCGGCTGGCCGGGCGGGTGGCCGCGGTGGCGATCGTCACCGGGCGGCCGGCCGCCGTGGCCGTGAAGCTCGGTGGGTTCGAGGCGCGTCCGGAGTTGGCCGGTCTCGTCGTCCTCGGCGCCTACGGGGCCGAGCGCTGGGACGCGGCCACCGGCGAGTTGAGCACGCCGCCGCCGCACCGCGGGATCGCGGGCGCCCGCCTGGAGGTGGCGGCGCAGGCCCGCCGCAACGGCGCGCACCTGGAGGACAAGGGCAACGCGCTGGCCCTGCACACCCGCCGCGCCCCCGACCCCGAGGCCGCGCTCGCCGCCCTGCGGGAGCCGATGGAGCGGGTGGCGGCGCACTGGGGCCTGGTGCTCGAACCGGGCCGGCAGGTGCTCGAACTGCGGCCGCCCGGGATGGACAAGGGCGCCGCGCTGACCGCGCTGGTCGGGGAGCGGAACGCGGGCGCCGTGCTCTACGCCGGCGACGACCTGGGCGACCTGGCCGCGTTCTCCGCCGTCGCCGAACTGCGGGCGGCGGGCGTGCCGGGGATCGGGGTGTGCAGCGGCAGCGACGAGGTGTCGCGGCTGGCCGAGGCGACCGACCTGACCGTGCCGGGACCGGCCGGCCTGGTCGACTTCCTGGGGCGGCTCGCCGACGCGCTGGGGTAGCGGCCGAGGTAGAGCTAACCCCACCAAGAACACTCGTGCTGGCGCGATGGCCGCGGGAGTTGACGCTCCGTAGCGTTCACGTCATGACGAAGCGGACGAGTACGAGCACGAGGCGGCAGGGCCGGCGATTCAGTTGGGGGAGGGTGGCGCGGGCCAGGACCGCCCTGGCGGTGGCTGGCCTCGGCGCCATCGGCGCGGCCACCGCCTTCGGGTCCGGGTCCTGGGCGCAGGCCGCCTCGGTCGAGCGGCCGTCCCGCGGCCAGCTCCAGCACGACGCGGACGCGGTGCGCGACACCGGCGCCTCGGGGCTGATCGTCCAGGCGAGGGACGGGGCGGGGCGCGAGCGGGAGGCACGGTCCGGGGTCGCCGACCTGGCGGCGGGCGGGCAGGTGCCGTTCGACTCCTACTACCGGATCGGCAGCGACACCAAGACCTTCGTCTCGGTGGTCACGCTCCAGCTGGTCGCCGAGGGCGAGTTGAGCCTGGACGACACCGTGGAGCAGTGGCTGCCGGGCCTGGTCACCGGCAACGGCAACGACGGCGGCCGCATCACGATCCGTAACCTGCTCCAGCAGACGAGCGGGCTCGCCAACTACACGGACATCTTCTTCGGCGACCCCGAGCAGTTGACGCCCGAGAACTATCTCGCGCAACGCTTCACGCCGCGCGCGCCGGAGGACAAGGTCGCGTTGGCCATGACGCACGCCCCCGGCTGGCTGCCGGACGCCGACGACCCGGCCGCCGAGACCCGCTGGTCCTACTCCAACACCAACTACGTGCTGGCCGGCATGATCATCGAGCAGGCCACCGGGCACCCCTGGGAGCAGGAGGTCCACGAGCGGATCATCGCGCCGCTCGACCTGCGCCACACCATGACCCCGGGCACCTCCGCGTACGTCCCGCAGCCCACCGCCACCGCCTACCTCCAGTTCCCCGGCCGGGAGGAACTCACCGACACCACGCTCTCGGTGGACGGCGGGGCCGACGGCGGCATCATCAGCACCACCGGCGACATGAACACCTTCCTCCGCGCCCTGATGGACGGCACGCTGCTGCCGGCCGAGCAGCTGGCGCAGATGCGCACCACGGTGCCGGCCGACTTCGGCCACCCCGAGGCCGGATACGGGCTCGGCATAGCCTGGCGCCCGGCGGAGGGCTGCGACGAGGGCGTCTGGTTCCACGGCGGCACCTCGTTCGGCACCTCGTCGGAGGCCGCGGTCACCCCGGAAGGCGAGGTCTCGGCGGCCTCCGCGATCTTCACCACACCGATCGGCGACCAGGACCGCTTCACGGCCCAGTCCGAGGCGGCGGTGGCCATGATCGACCGCGCGGTCTGCGGTTAGTTCCGACCGGCCGGGGCACCCGGCACGGATGACAGCCCACGACCGTGAACCCGTGCCGCCCCCGCCCAAGCCACCCCCGGTACCGGAGCCACTACCCCGGCCCGGCCCACCCCCACCGATGCCACCCGGCCCCGACGAACCCACCCCACCGCCGAACCCCCTCCCACCCCCACCGGGTCGCTAGCCGCGGATTCGCTGGCCGCTGGGCTTCCCGACCTCGCGGATGCCGACCCGAGGGTTGGCATCGGGCCGCTGGCCGGGGTGGCCGTAGCCGCCGCGCGGAGCGCGGGCCGCTCGGCCGGCCGAGGGCCGGAAGGCCGGAGTGGCTCCGTGACCGGCCCGTGGGGCCGCGTGGGAAGCCGCTGCGCGAAGCCCTGGCTGGCGGCTGCGTGACAGGCGCCGGAAGCGGCTGGTGCCGGCCGGCGGGGTCCCCGCCTAGCTCTCAACTCGGGCCAGGCCGTTGCCTCGGCCGTGGGCACTGAGACCGTTCGGCCGCAGGCCGGTGTCCTGGCCGGAGCGCCGTGGGTGCTCAGGTGGCCGGAACGGCTCTGGCCGACGGCGCGTGCCAGGCCTTACGAAGCGCTGGTAGCCGGGCAGTAGCTCTTCGCTGGGGCCTCGGGCTCCGCTGTCGGGGCCTGCGGCCGGCAGGTAGGCGGGATGCCGTTCGGTTCGGCCCTTCGGGCCGCTCCGGCCGGCGGGCCGTCGACTCCTGGTCGGCCGGAACGGTTCTGGTCGGTGGAGTGCCCCCGGACGTATGGGCCGCTGACAACGGGGGCGGCGCGGGCCCCGCTGCCGGGGACGTTCGGCCCGCGGGCCGCGGCCCTTTGGGCCCTCTGACGCCGCTGCCGCAAGGTCGCCTGCCGCGGCCGGTAGGCCGTGGGCGCTCAGGTCGTCCGATCCGCTGCGGCCTCTGGCCGGCGGGGCGCTCAGGCCGCTGGCGTCGAGGGCCGTAGGGCCGCGACTCGGGCCGCGACTCGGGCCGCAGGCCCGGTCGCCGGAGGCTCGCTCGGCCGCAGGCGGCCTGCCGCTGCCGGCAGGCCTCGGGACCAGGGCCGTCGGATACGCTGCGGCCGCTGGGCCGTCGGCGCTCGGGCCGTCGGGGCCGCTAAGGCCGGCAGGCCGGCAGGGCGGCGAGTTGGTCGAGGAACCAGGTCGTGGGGGGGGAGCGCCGTGGCCGCGGCGGTCAGCCGCTCCGTGCGGCGGGACCGTTCCTCCGGCGGCATCGTCAGCGCGCGGTGCAGCGCCTGGGCCGTGCCCGCGATGTCGTACGGGTTGACCAGCAGCGCGTCGTCGCCGAGTTCGGCGGCCGCGCCCGCCTCCCTGGACAGCACCAGGGCCACGCCCTGTTCGGAGATCACCGGGACCTCCTTGGCGACCAGGTTCATCCCGTCCCTGATCGGGTTCACCAACGCCACGTCCGCCAGCCGGTAGGCGGCGAGCGAGCGGGCGAAGTCGTCCTTGACGTGCAGCAGCACGGGCGACCAGTCGGCCGTGCCGAACTCCGCGTTGATCGCCTCCGCGACCCGGGAGACCTCGGCCGTGTAGTCGCGGTAGACGGCCAGGTCCTGCCGGGACGGGTAGGCGAACGCCACGTGCGTCACCCGGCCGTGCCACTCGGGGCGATCGGTCAGCAGCCGCCGGTAGGCCAGCAGGCCGCGGACGATGTTCTTGGACAGCTCGGTGCGGTCCACCCGCACGATGGTGCGCCGGTCGCCGATCTCGGCGCGCAGCGCCGCCAACCGCTCGTCCACGTCGGGGCGGAACGCCCGCTCCCGCAGGAACTCCGCGTCGGCGCCGAGACCGTGCACGCCGAGCCGCGTCGTCCGGCCCTCGAAGGTCACGACGTCGTCGGCCTGCCCGGCGCCCAACTGGTCGGCGCAGCAGGCGGCGAACGCGTCCGCCCAGCGGCGGGTGTGGAACGCGGCCCGGTCGGAGCCCAGGATGCCGAGCAGCACCCGCCTGGCGATCGGGTCGGGCAGCACCCGGAACATGTCGGGCGGCGCCCACGGGGTGTGCGCGAAGAAGCCGATCCGCAGGTCGGGGCGGCGCTCGCGCAGCATCCTCGGCACCAGCGACAGGTGGTAGTCCTGCACCAGCACGGCCGCGCCCTCGCCCGCCTCCTCGGCGAGCGCGTCGGCGAAGGCGGTGTTGTACGCCTCGAAGCCGGCCCAGCGCTCCTCGAAGGTCTCGTCGAAGACCGGCTCGAACGGGGTCTGGTAGAGCAGGTGGTGGACGAACCACAGCACCGAGTTGGCGATCCCGTTGTAGGCGGCGTCGTACGTGTCGGGCGGGATGTCCAGCATCCGCACCGACTGGCCGCCGGTGTCGGCGGCCGGCAGCGTGCCGCCGGAGCGGGCCGCCGCGGCCCGGTCGCCCTCGCCGAGCGCCGCGCACACCCAGGTGCCGGCGCCCGAGCCGAGCGCCATCAGGCCGGAGACGACGCCGCCACCACCGCGGCGGGCGGCGAGTGAACCGTCGGCCGCCACCGAGTAGCTGACCGGGCCGCGGTTGGAGGCGACCAGAACTTCGGCCAGGACTTCGGTAGTCATCGAATCGAGGCTCCCTGGGGAGATCGAGGTGCCGGAGGCGCGTGCGGCCCGGGGACGTGGTCCGAGGCTAGCCAGCGGGGGAGCGGGTGAAACGTGCGACACGTCACACCCGCCCCGGCGGCCCCGCGCGCGACTACGCCGCCTGGCGCGCCGCGTACTCGGGGACGGTGAACATCGGCGGACGCTCCTCCGCGTTGATCAGGTGGGTGCGCGGCTGGAAGCCGCCCTCCTGACCGCGGTCGAACTGCGTCATGTCGACCCGCATCGGCAGCACCGAGCCCGGCAGCCGGCACTGCGCGGTCCGCATGATCGCCGCCGCCATCCGCCCCAGCGCCTGCCCGTCCTGGTGGCGGTGCTTGCGCACCCCCACGTCGACCTGGGCCAGGGCGTCGAGGCCGACCGTGTTCAGCGTGTCGATCAGCAGCCCGAGCTCCACGCCGTAGCCCACCGGGAACGGCAGCCGCTCAAGCAGCGAGCGACGGGCCGCGTACTCGCCGCCCAACGGCTGGACGACGCCGGCCAGTTGCGGCCAGTGCAGGTTGAGCAGCGGGCGGGCCACCAGCTCGGTGACCCGGCCGCCCTGGTGGGCGCCGGTCGGCTTGTCGCCGAGCGGCCGGTCGTACATGGCCTTGACCAGGTGCACGTCGGGATCCGTGAGGAGTGGCCCGACGATGCCCGAGACGAAGGCGGAGTCGAACTCGCGCAGGTCGGCGTCGACGTAACAGATGATCTCGCCGCTCGCGGCCATCAGCGAGCGCCAGAGCACCTCGCCCTTGCCGGGGACGGTCGGCATCCGCGGCAGGATCTCGTCGCGGTGGACGACCTTCGCGCCCGCCGCGGCCGCGGCCTCCGAGGTGCGGTCGGTGGAGCCGGAGTCCACCACCAGCAGTTCATCGATGAGCGGCACCCGTTCCATCAGGTCGCGCCTGAGCGCTTCCACGATGGCGCCTACGGTCGCCTCCTCGTTCAGTGCGGGGAGTACCACGCTGATGCTCCCTGCCGCTCCTGCTGCCCGCTTCGCGTTCAACAGCCGCGGCAGCGGGCGGTCAGCGGCGGTCCAGGACCGGCGGCTCAGCCACTCCTCTGCCTCTTCCAGCACGAATGTCGCTCCTGTTCGCGTTCGGCCATGTTCGAACTCTTTTGGCCACCATTGCATCGTTTGGCCGTATCTGCCCTTTACCGGCGTACCCGAATCCGTCGAGACCATGCGAGATCGCGGTGTCGCCTGGGCCCCGACTTCTCCGGGCCCGCCAGGGTCGTTCTCAGGCCCGCGCCAGTGTGCTGCTGTCTCCCGGATCGCCCACTGTCTCCCGTGTCTCCTCGTGTCTCGCGGATCGGACGGCCCGGGCCATTGTGGGGGGTGTCGGTTACAGTCTCGAACAGCGCAGGTGTCCTCCGCATATCGGGGGCCGCGCCGACAACCGCATACAGCTCATCCAGAGGGGCAGAGGGAACGGCCCGTTGAAGCCCCGGCAACCCTTCCGCCGGTCCTCGTGACACGGAGTGACGGCCAATGGCGGCCGCGTCCGACGAGACTTCCGGTGGGGAAGGTGCCAATTCCGTCCCGTGGGCGAGAGCCGCCTCGGGGAAGATGAGAGGAAAGGGCCTCGCACCCATGTCCGTGCTGACCGCAGCCGACTCGTCACCCACCGCATCCGTCGACCTCGGTCCGGCCGTCGCGCTCTCCTGTCGCGAGTGCGGCGAGCGCTTCCCGCTCAGCCCGATCTTCGCCTGCGCGTCCTGTTTCGGGCCGCTCGAGATCGCTTACGACCTGCCGAGCGGCGACCCCGAGGGCCTGCGCCGGCGCATCGAGGCGGGCCCCAAGAGCATCTGGCGCTACGCGCCGCTGCTGCCCGTCCCCGCCGACGTCGCCACCAAGCCCAACCTGAACCCCGGCCTCACCCCGCTGGTGAAGGCCGACCGGCTGGCCGCCGAGCTTGGCGTGACCGGCCCCCTCTACGTCAAGGACGACTCGGGCAACCCGACCCACTCCTTCAAGGACCGGGTGGTCGCCCAGGCGCTCGAAGCAGCGCGTGCCTTCGGCTTCACCACCCTGTCGTGCTCCTCCACCGGCAACCTGGCCGGCGCGGTCGGCGCCGCCGCGGCCCGCGCCGGCCTGCGGTCCTGCGTCTTCATCCCGCACGACCTGGAACAGGCCAAGGTCGTGATGGCCGCCGTCTACGGCGGCCAGGTGGTCGCCATCGACGGCAGCTACGACGACGTCAACCGCTTCTGCAGCGAGCTCATCGGCGACCCGCTCGGCGAGGGCTGGGGCTTCGTGAACGTCAACCTCCGCCCCTACTACGCGGAGGGCTCCAAGACGCTGGCCTTCGAGATCTGCGAGCAGCTCGGCTGGCGGCTGCCCGACCAGCTGGTGATCCCGATCGCCTCCGGATCGCAGCTCACCAAGATCGACAAGGGGCTCAAGGAGCTGATCGCCACCGGCCTGGTCGAGGACCGTCCTTACCGGATCTTCGGCGCCCAGGCCGAGGGCTGCTCGCCGGTCTCCCGGGCCTTCAGGGACGGCCACGACGTGGTCCGCCCGGTCAAGCCGAACACCATCGCCAAGTCCCTGGCGATCGGCAACCCGGCGGACGGCCCCTACGTGCTGGACATCGCGCGGCGCACCGGCGGCGCCGTGGCCGACGTCACGGACGAGCAGGTGGTGGACGCGATCCGCCTGCTGGCCCGCACCGAGGGCATCTTCACCGAGACCGCGGGCGGCGTGACGCTGGGCGTCACCAGGAAGCTGATCGAGGAGGGCGCGCTCGACCCCTCCCTGACCACCGTCGTCATCAACAGCGGCGACGGCCTCAAGACCCTGGACGCGGTCGCCTCGGCGGCCGGCCCGACCGCGACGATCCCGCCGAGCCTCGACGCGTTCCGGCAAGCCGGTCTGGCGTGACCCGCCGCCCCGACCCGACCCGGCCAACCCCTCACGGGAGGTAGAACCAGATGAGCGTGACCGTCCGAATCCCCACCATCCTCCGCACCTACACCGGCGGGCAGTCCGAGGTCCAGGCCGACGGCGGGACCCTGGCCGAGGTGCTGGCCGACCTGGACCGCAACCACCAGGGGATCGCCGCCCGGGTGCTGGACGACGAGGGCAGGTTGCGGCGGTTCGTCAACGTTTATGTGAACGACGACGACGTCCGCTTCACCGAAGGGCTGCTCACCCCCACGCCGGACGGCGCGGGCGTGTCGATCATTCCGGCCGTCGCCGGAGGCTGACGTTCCGTTTGTCCGGTAAGCGGCCGTTACCACCGCAAATCCCCAGCTCCACACGCACTCCACGCCCGCCTCGAGCCCCCGCGGCTCGGGGCGGGCGGCCGTCTGGAGAGCGATAGAGTGAGCTCCGGAGCGCCGCTGGCCGATGCCACCCGCATATGAATTCGCGACACATGGCGCAAATAATGTGCCGAAAATCGACGTACGAATTGTCGGGTTGGGGCGAAAAAGCCCAGGCGAATGATTCAACTTTCAGCTAATATTGGGCATTTGCCCGTTCTGGCTTGCCAAGAATTCTCCCTCGATTGGCCTGTTGCACTGGGCGTCCGTCCAGATACATTCAGCGGCGGTCGACGCGTTCCGGCGCACACCCCCACACCGCCCGGGGGTTGGGTCTGATGAGGTCTGACCCGGGCCCGCGAAGCGCGGTCTCGTGAAAGGGCCAGCAAAATGGGGAGTTAGGAATGGCTCAGGGCACCGTCAAGTGGTTCAACGCGGAGAAGGGCTACGGCTTCATCGCGGTAGACGGTGGTGCGGACGTGTTCGTCCACTACAGCGCGATTCAGATGGACGGCTACCGCACTCTCGAAGAGGGTCAGCGGGTCGAGTTCGAGATCTCGCAAGGACAGAAGGGGCCACAGGCCGACATGGTCCGGGTGGCCGTCTGAACCGCCCGACCGTACCACGGCCTCGATGCCGAGGGCCCGCGTCCGCACCTTGGGCGCGGGCCCTCGGCGCGCCTCCCGCCCCGCCTCCCCCCACCGGTCGCCGCTTGCGCCCTTCCCGTCGCCCGACCACCACCCCTCATGGAGGCCCTTCGGGCCGCTTGCACTCTTGGGGGGAGAGTGCTAATCATGGCGTTAGCACTCTCCGGGTGAGAGTGACAGCAAGGACCGGTTCGGTGAGGTCCGTTCGGCAGGTGGGGCAAGGAACCGCCGGCCGATGGGCCGTCCGTCGCGGGCGCCAGCGCGGTCCGGAGTAATCCACCCCGGTACCTGGGAGGACCCCTTCACATGGCCAAGATCATCGCGTTCAACGAGGAGGCGCGGCGCGGCCTCGAGCGCGGGATGAACCAGCTCGCGGACGCCGTCAAGGTCACGCTCGGCCCCAAGGGCCGGAACGTCGTCCTTGAGAAGAAGTGGGGCGCTCCGACCATCACCAACGACGGTGTCTCCATCGCCAAGGAGATCGAGCTCGAGGACTCCTACGAGAAGATCGGCGCGGAGCTCGTCAAGGAGGTCGCCAAGAAGACGGACGACGTCGCTGGCGACGGCACCACCACCGCCACCGTGCTGGCCCAGGCACTGGTCCGCGAGGGCCTGCGCAACGTGGCCGCCGGTGCCAACCCGATGGCCCTGAAGCGGGGCATCGAGGCCGCGGTCGAGAAGGTCTCCGAGGCCCTGCTCGGCCAGGCCAAGGAGGTCGAGACCAAGGAGCAGATCGCCTCCACCGCCTCCATCTCCGCCGGCGACACCCAGATCGGCGAGCTGATCGCCGAGGCCATGGACAAGGTCGGCAAGGAAGGCGTCATCACCGTCGAGGAGTCGCAGACCTTCGGGCTCGAGCTCGAGCTCACCGAGGGCATGCGCTTCGACAAGGGCTACATCTCGGCCTACTTCGCCACCGACATGGAGCGCATGGAGGCGGAGCTCGAGGACCCCTACATCCTCATCGTCAACTCCAAGATCGGCAGCGTGAAGGACCTGCTGCCGCTGCTGGAGAAGGTCATGCAGTCCGGCAAGCCGCTGCTGATCATCGCCGAGGACGTCGAGGGCGAGGCCCTGTCCACGCTCGTCGTGAACAAGATCCGCGGCACCTTCAAGTCCGTCGCCGTCAAGGCCCCGGGCTTCGGC
Organism: Streptomyces mayteni; assembly: GCF_054783955.1. Classification (NCBI taxonomy): domain Bacteria; kingdom Bacillati; phylum Actinomycetota; class Actinomycetes; order Kitasatosporales; family Streptomycetaceae; genus Streptomyces; species Streptomyces mayteni. The sequence continues at coordinate 11,901 of NZ_BAAGPR010000080.1, forward strand.
GACCGCCGCAAGGCCATGCTCAACGACATCGCCATCCTCACCGGCGGCCAGGTCATCTCCGAGGAGGTCGGTCTCAAGCTGGAGAACGCCACCCTCGACCTGCTGGGCCGCGCCCGCAAGGTGGTCATCACCAAGGACGAGACCACCATCGTCGACGGTGCCGGTGACAGCGAGCAGGTCCAGGGCCGCGTCAACCAGATCCGCGCCGAGATCGACAACTCCGACTCGGACTACGACCGCGAGAAGCTCCAGGAGCGCCTCGCGAAGCTGGCCGGCGGCGTGGCCGTCATCAAGGCCGGCGCCGCCACCGAGGTGGAGCTCAAGGAGCGCAAGCACCGCATCGAGGACGCGGTGCGCAACGCCAAGGCCGCCGTCGAGGAGGGCATCGTCGCCGGTGGTGGCGTCGCCCTGCTGCAGGCCGCCTCGGTCTTCGACAAGCTGGACCTGGACGGCGACGAGGCCACCGGTGCCGCCGCCGTCAAGCTGGCGCTCGAGGCCCCGCTGAAGCAGATCGCGGTCAACGCCGGCCTCGAGGGCGGCGTCGTGGTCGAGAAGGTCCGCGGCCTGACCCCGGGCCACGGCCTGAACGCGGCCACCGGCGAGTACGTCGACCTGCTGGCCGAGGGCATCATCGACCCGGCCAAGGTCACCCGCTCCGCGCTGCAGAACGCGGCGTCCATCGCGGCCCTCTTCCTCACCACCGAGGCCGTGATCGCCGACAAGCCCGAGAAGGCGGCGGCCGGTGCCGGCGCCGGTGCGGGCGACATGGGCGGTGGCATGGACTTCTGACGGATCGCGCGTCGCCGCGCACCGTCCTCGAAGTTCCCGGGCCCGCCCGGCGGCACCAGCCGCCGGGCGGGCCCTCGCCCGTCACCCGTCCCGCTCGTCGCCCGGGGTGTCGCACAGCGCGTGGTCGACGAGGTCACTGGCGGCCCGCTCCTGCCGGAGTATGTGGTCGGGCGAGTCGCCCAGGGCGGTGGACATCGAGACGGTGACGGTACGACCGCCGTCCTCGGTGGCGCCGTTCAGCGTGATGTAGCCGCTCTCGCCGCCTTCGTGGCCCCAGTAGCCGCCGCCGCAGGACAGGGGCCGGTTGAGCAGGCCGAGGCCGTAGCGCCCGTCCGGCCAGAACGCCCGCATCTCCTCGCTGACCGGGACGGTGTCCCGCATCTCGGCCAGCCGTGCCCCGGGCAGCAGCTCGCCGCCGAGCAGGGCCCCGAAGAAGCGGTTGACGTCCGCGGTGGTGGAGACGTATCCGCCGGGGTCGGGGACGATCACCTCGGTGACGTCGACCCGTTCGCCCGAGGGGTAGACCTCGTAGGCGTTGGCGTGCGGGCGGCGGAGGGTGGGCGTGTCGCCCGGCAGGTAGGTGCGGTCCATGCCGAGTGGCCGCAGGATCCGATCCTCGACCTCCCGGTGCCATGGCTGACCCGTGACCTCCTCGATGATCATGTCGAGGAGGACGTAGCCGGTGTTGGAGTACCCCCACCCGTCGCCGGGTGCGAAGTCCGGGGGGTACCGCATCGCCCGCGCGACGATCTCCCGGGGGGTGTAGGCGTCGTACCGGTGCTCGTAGTACTCCTGCGGGGTGGCGAAGCCGGGCAGGTCGTCGTGGATGCCGCCGGTGTGCTGGAGGAGGTGGCGGACGGTGAGCAGGCGCCCGTCGTTGCCGTTGCCTTCCACCAGTCCCGGCAGCCAGCGGTCCACCGTGTCGTCGAGCGCCAGCCTGCCCTCGTCGACCAGTTGCAGGATCACGGTGGCCACCAGCGCCTTGCCGGTGCTGGCCATCCGGAAGTAGCCGTCGCGGGGCACCGGGCGGTCACCGCCCACCTCGGCGACGCCGCTGGTGGCGACCAGATCCCGGCCGGTGCCGGTGGACACCCGCGCCTGCACCCCCGTCACCCCCAGCGCCGTGATGGCGTCGGTGTCCCGACGCAGATCGTCCTGCCGGTATCCGGGCCCGGCCGGCTGGTGTGCGTCGGCCGGCAACTGGAGGGCGACGGCCGTGCCGGCGGTGACGAGGACCGCGGCGGCGGCCGCCCACCGCCTGCCGATCCGGCGGTCGTGCCGCCCCGGCCGGTCGGGCTGGGGAGCGTGCGGAGGGCCTGGCGTGGCGCTCGGGTTCGTCGATCTCATGCGTCCACGCTAGGTAGGCGCGGGGTCGCGGATCGCTGCCGCGGGCCCCCGGGCGAAAGCTACAGCTGCCTGTAGTGTCGCGGTGGTGGCCGGCCTCTACGGTCGTCACGTGGAGGGCCTCCGCACTCCTCCCGGACGACCAAGGGAAACGGAACAGGTGCTCGACGTACTCGTCGCGGCCCGCACACGGTGGCTCGGCACGTGGCGCGGCGGGCGTTACCTGTCGGGCACCCTGGTGGCCGCCACGCTGACGCTCGCCGCCGCGCCCCTGCTGTGCGTTCCCTCGCTGGCCCAGCCCTGGGCGGAGCGGGACGGCCGGCGCGCTGCTCGCACAGCCGGTCGAGCCGCGCCCACGCCCCGCCCGCCGCAACCTCGGGTGGCTCGCGACACAGCTGGTCACCGGCCTGCCGGCGGGCGCCCTCGCGCTGGTCCTGCTCGGCAGCCTGTCCCTCACTCCCGTCATCACCGTGGCCTGGTGGGCCTTTCCCACGGCGCCGTGGCTGCCCGTGGCCAGCGATCGGATCACCACCTGGGGCACCGCGTTCTCGCTCGGCCTGCTGAACCTCGTGGTCCTGGCGGCACTGGCCGCCCTCGCCCTCCCGCCGCTCGCCCGCGCGCACGCCAGGTGCTGCCTCGCGATCCTGGCGCCCTCGCCCGCCGAGCGTCTTGGCAACCGCGTCACCGAACTCACCAGGACACGCGTGGACGTCCTCCAGGCGCACAGCGCGGAACTCCGCCGGATCGAAAGGGACCTGCACGACGGCACCCAGGCCCGGCTCGTGGCCATCGCGATGCGGCTGGCCGTGGCAGGCCAGAGCCTGGCCAAGGACCCCGACGCGGCGGCCGATCTCGTCCGGCAGGCCCACACCGAGACCGAGGACGCGATGACCGAGCTGCGCTCCGTCATCCGCACCATCTATCCCCCGGTGCTCGCCGACCAGGGCCTCGCCGGCGCGCTCAGCGCCCTGACCGCCAGGGCCGGGGTGCCGACCCGCGTCGACGTCGGCCCGCTCGGTGAGATCCCGGCGGCGGTCGAGGCGGTCGCCTACTTCGCCGTCACCGAGGCACTGGCGAACATCGCCCGGCACAGCCGGGCCACCAGCGCCTCGGTTCGCGTCACCCGCGACGACGCGCTGCTCCGGGCGGAGATAGCCGACGACGGGACCGGCGGCGCGGACGCCGCCCGAGGCTCGGGACTGGCCGGGATGCGCCGCCGCGCCGCCGCGCTCGACGGCACCATGAGGATCAGCAGCCCGCGCGGCGGGCCGACCGTCGTCACCGTGGAGCTGCCGTGCGGGTGGTGATCGCCGAGGACAACGTCCTGCTGTCGTCAGGGCTCGAACTCCTCCTCAACTCCCAGGGCTTCGACGTCGTCGCGATCGCGGCCGACGCCCCCGGTTTCCTCGGCGCCGTCGAGACCCACCGACCGGACGTCACCATCGTGGACGTGCGGCTGCCCCCGGCCTTCCGCGACGAGGGCGTCAGGGCCGCCGTCCAGGCCCGCCGCGACCACCCCGGGCTGCCCGTCCTGGTCCTGTCGCAGTACGTGGAGCAGGAGTACGCGGGTCGCCTCCTCGCCGACGCCAGGGGCGGCATCGGCTACCTGCTCAAGGACCGGGTGAGCCGCATCGCGGAGTTCACCGACGCGCTGCGCCGGGTGGCCGGCGGCGGCACCGCCATGGACCCGGAGGTCATCGCCCAACTCCTCGCGCGGGGCGACCCCGTCGACGCCCTGACCGCACGCGAGCGCGAGGTTCTCGCGCTGATGGCCGAGGGCCACGACAACGCGACCATCGCCCAACGGCTCTTCATCACCGACAACGCCGTCCACAAGCACATCGGCAACGTCTTCCTCAAGCTCGGCCTGTCGGTCGGCGACAGCGGCCACCGCCGCGTCCGCGCCGTCCTGGCCTACCTCCGCCGCCATGGCGGCACGGCGTCGGACACGCAGGGCCTGGCGGGTGGGGGGAGGCCCCTCAGGCCGCCACCGACAACTCGGTGAGCGCCGCCCGCAGGTGCGGCGTGACCTCCCGCACGGTCCGGGCGACGTGGGCCGCCGGGTAGGCGCGCGGTGCGCCCTCCGTGAGCATGATGACGTCGAGATACGTCCGGTAGAGCGCCATCCGCAGGCGCTCCGCCGGGGAGAAGGCCGCCGCGCCGTAGCCGGCCAGCAGGTCGTCGTCCAGCGGAGCCAGCAGGCAGAGCGACGCGAAGTCGGCGAGCGGGTCGCCCCAGAACATCCGCTCGCCGTCAATCAGGGCGCTTATCCGCCCGTCCGCCAGCAGGACGTTGCCGGCCCACAGGTCGAAGTGGACGAGGGCGGGCGTCGTGACCTCGTCGAGCACCGGGGCGACGGCGGACGCCAGGGCGCGGATGCGGGCGGTCGGCACCGGCAGCGGTGCCGCGTAGCGGTCGGCGTCGGCCAGGACGGCGTCCAGCATGGCGGTGAAGGTGCCGCGCCAGTCGGCCGAGGGCGGGACCGCGCCGCTCGGGTAGCCGAAGCCGGGGCCGTGCACGGCGTGCAGCCGGCGGACCAGCGCGCCGAGTTCGCGCCGCAGCCGCGCGCGCTCCGCGCCGGAGGTAGGCGGGGCGTCGTTCCAGGAGACGCCCGGGCACTCCGTCATCAGCAGGTGGTCCTCGTTCCAGGACACCACCGCCGGCACCGGCACCCCGGCCCGCGCCGCCGCGCGGTAGAACTCGGCTTCGCCCACCAGCAGTCGGCGCTCATGGGTGAGCCCCGGGGTGTCGGGCGGCGGGGGCTGTTTCAGGACCAGCCGGCGGCCGTCCGTCAGCCGCAGCAGGTACAAGGCGTTGTAGGTGCCGCCGGTGAGCGGCGTGCGTTCCGCGATGTCCGCCTCGGTGAGGCCGGCGACCGCCAGCTCCGCGCTAGCCACGGGCGTCGGCCGCGGCGAGCGCGGCCCGCAGGTGGCCGTGGCTGTCGGCGAGCAGCCGGTCGGCCGTGCCCGCGTCGACCTTGCCGAGGATGGTGAGGATCGCGTTCTTCACCTCGCCGCCGGTGGCGGTCAGCGCGTCCTCGATCACCGGTTCCGGCGCGCCCGTCGCCAGGTGGACGATGCGCCGCGAGCGGGCCCGCAGCTTCTCGTTGGAGGCGCGCACGTCGACCATCAGGTTCCCGTAGGTCTTGCCGAGCCGGATCATGCTGATGGTCGAGATCATGTTGAGCACGAGCTTCTGCGCGGTGCCCGCCTTGAGCCGGGTGGAGCCGGTGACCAGCTCGGGGCCCACCACGACCTCGATGCCGTGGTGCGCGGCGGCGGCCAGCGGGGAGCCGGGGTTGCAGGAGACGCCGACGGTCAGCGCCCCCCTGGCTCTCGCGTACCGGACGGCGCCCACCGCGTACGGGGTGCGCCCGGAGGCCGAGACGCCCACCACCACGTCGTCGGCCGTGACGCCGATCCCGGCCAGGTCGGCCGCGGCCAGCTCCTCGCTGTCCTCGGCGCCCTCCACCGCCGAGACCATGGCCTCGGGGCCCCCGGCGATCAGGCCCATCACCTCGCCGGGGTCCGTGTTGAAGGTGGGCGGGCACTCGCTGGCGTCCAGCACCCCGAGCCGGCCCGCCGTGCCCGCCCCCAGGTAGAGCAGGCGTCCGCCCCTGGCCATCCGCTCGGCCGCCGCGTCGATGGCGGCGGCGATGTTCGGCAGCTGGGCCGCCACCGCCGCCGGGACGAGGGCGTCCTCGGCGTTCATGGTGCGGGCGATCTCCAGCGTCGAAAGCCGGTCGATCTCGGCGAGTTCCGGCCGGTGGGCCTCGGTGGTCAGCGAGTCAAAGTCCGTGGACATGCGGGTTCGGCTCTCCATGTTCTGGGCCAGGGGGGCCGGGGGCAGGGGGGTGACGGCCGTGCGGGCGGTGGCTCAGCGCTCGCGCGGCGAGTGGCGGTGGGCCAGCGCCTCGTAGCTGGCGTGCAACGCGGGCGCGGCCGACTCGTAGGTGCGCTGCGCGACGCCGATGAACAGGCAGTCGATCACCAGCAGTTGGCTGGTGCGGCTGGACATCGCGGCCGGTCTGAGCTCGCTCTCCCTGGCGGTCGAGGTGGTCAGCACGTGGTCCGCGTACTGGGTGACCTCGCCGTCCGGGCGGCCGGTGATCGCCACCGTCGTCGCGCCGTGGTCGAACGCCGCCTGGAGCGGCTCGATCACGTCCACCGTGCGGCCCGAGTGGGTGATGGCCACCGCGACGTCCCCGGTGCGGAGCTGGACCGCGTTGGTGACGGCCAGGTGCGGGTCCGCGTGGGCGTGCGCGACCAGGCCGATGCGGAGCAGCTTCTGCGCCAGGTCCTGGGCGACCAGCGACGAGGCGCCGATGCCGTAGACGTCGATCCGGCGGGCGGACGCCAGCGCGCTGACCGACGCCTCCAACTGCGCCAGGTCGAGCGCCCCCGCCGTGTCGGTGAGGGTCTGCCGCTCGTCCTGGGCGAGCTTGGCGACGACGTCGCTCAGCGGGTCGTCGACGGATATGTCGGCGGTGACCGCCGGGGCCGCGCCCGACGCCTGCTGGGCGGCGAGCCCGGCGAGCGCCAGCCGCAGGTCCCGGTAGCCGGGGTAGCCGAGCAGCCGGGCGGTGCGGACGACGGTGGCCTCGCTGGTGCCGGTGCGCTCGGCGAGGCCGGTGACGGTGAGGGCGGCGCAGCCGGCCGGGTCACCGGCGACGGTCTCCGCCACGCGCTGCATGGAACGGGTCATGGAGGGCGCCATGGTGCGCACCTTCGCGGCGAGCGCCCCGGGCTCGGGTGGCGCGGGGCGGGGTGCGACGGCGGCGACGGGTCGGGTTCTGCCGACACGTCGGACGAAATTTTCCTTCATCGCATTCCTCACAGGCGAAACGTATTTTCGGGAGCGAGGGTCCGTCAAGCCCCCGTGAAGCGCTGGTTGGTATCCACTGGTGTGCCAGGTGATGGTCCAATGGTCTGTATGGAGGAGCCGACTTCGGAAGAGGCCATTCACCGGGGCAGGGCCCTGGTGCTGGCGGATCTGACCGCTGACGGGCTGGCCGGTCCGAAGGAAGTTTCCATGCTGGAGAAGGCAGTTTCCCATCGTCGCTGGTGGTCCGACCAGTGGCCGGAGGGGGCGGTTTTCGTGCCGGGGCTGCTCGCCCAGGACATGCAGGACGCCCTCCTCGAACACCACGGGCGCTGGCCGCTGTGCCCGTTCTGCCAGCCCACGCCCCCCGAGGGGGAGCCGCACGCCCTGGATCTGGAGCCGGAGCTGGGCGAGAACCCGCACTGGGTGTGCGGGGTGACGGGCCGCGAGGTGGCGCCGCTCGGCTCGCTCGCCGATGCCCGGGGCTGACCGGAGGACGCCCGTTCCGCCGCCGTTCGGGCCCGTTTTCAGTGATCGGGCCAACGGCGGACGGCCGAAACCGTCCGGTCGCGACCCGGCTGGGAATGCTCCGCGCGCGGCGCCACGTTGCAATGGGACGTGTCCCCAGATTCCCCGGATTCCCCGGTTTCCGCAGATTCCCCGGTTTCCCGCTCCGCTCCGCCCACGCGGCTCCCCCTCGCCGTCTACGTGCTCGGCGGCGCCGTGTTCGCGCTCGGCACCTCCGAGTTCATGCTCTCCGGGCTGCTCCCCGAGGTGGCCGACGACCTCGACGTCTCCATCCCCACCGCCGGCCTGCTGATATCGGCCTTCGCGATCGGCATGGTGGTCGGCGCCCCGGTGCTCGCCGGCGCCACCCAACGGCTGCCGCGCCGGGTGACCCTGGTCTGGCTGCTCGCCGTCTTCGCGGTCGGCCACGTGGTCGGCGCGCTCGCGCCGAACTACGCGGTGCTCTTCGCCTGCCGGGTGGTGAGCGCGCTGGCCTGTGCCGGCTTCTGGGCCGTGGGCGCCGCCGTCGCCATCTCGCTGGCGCCCGACGGCGCCAGGGCGCGGGCGATGGCCGTCATGATCGGTGGCCTGAGCGTCGCCAACATCACCGGCGTGCCGGGCGGCGCGGTCCTCGGCCAGAGCCTGGGCTGGCGCTCGGCGTTCTGGGCGGTGGCGCTGCTCTCCGCCGTCGGCCTGGTCGGCGTGCTGCTCTTCGTCCCGCACACCGCGCGGGCCGAGGCCAGCGGCGGCTCACGGCTCCGCGACGAACTGCGGATCTACCGCGACCGCCTGGTCTGGCTCGCCGTGGTGACCACGGTGCTGTTCGCCGGTGGCACCTTCTGCTTCTTCTCCTACCTCGCGCCGCTGCTCACCGACGAGTCGGGCCTCTCCGAGAGCTGGGTGCCGGTGGCGCTGGTGCTGTACGGCGTCGGCGCGCTCGGCGGCACCGTGCTCGGCGGCCGGCTGGCCGACCGGCACATGTTCGGCACCCTCTACGCCGGCCTCGGCACGGCCGCCGGCGTGCTGGCCCTGGTCGGGCTGCTGGTCTCGGTGCCGGCCGCCGTGGTGACGCTGGCCGGGGTGCTCGGCTTCGCCTCCTTCCTGTGCGCGCCGGGGCTCAACGCCCGGATCTTCAACCTCGCGGGCGCCATGGCCCCGACCCTGGCCGGCGCGACCGCCACCTCCGCCTTCAACACCGGCAACACCATCGGCCCCTGGGCCGGCGGCCTGGTGATCGACGGTGGCCTCGGCTACGCCTGGACGGCGTGGGTCGGCGCGATCCTGGTGCTCGGCGCGCTGGGCTGCGCCTGGCTCCAGTCCCGCGCCTCGGCCGGCTCCCGGCTGGTGGCGAGGAACGAGCTTGCATCTGACGTACGCGTCAAGTTCTAGCGTTGCCGGGGCCTAGCGATCCGCCGCCTCGTCACCTGGAGCGCCCCATGCCCGCCGCCACCCACCGCGTGATCCACCTGGCCGCCCGTCCCGCGCCCGGCGCCGAGCCCGCCGACGAGCACTTCGACCTGGTGACCTGCCCGGTGCCCGAGCCGGGCCCGGGGCAGGTGCTGGTGCGCAACCGGCTGATGGCCGTGGTGGCGGTCACCAGGACGCTGATGAACGAGGACCTCGGCCTCGAAGGCTCCATGCCGTCCCTCGCGGTCGGCGAGCCTCCCCCAGCTAACGCTGGGAGGTGCCCCCATTCCGGGCCCCGCGGTGGGCGAGGTGGTGGCCCTCGGACCGGGGGCCTCCGGCCTCGCACCCGGCGATATGGTCCAACACGGCCTCGGCTGGCGCGAGTACGCGGTGCTGGACGCCGCCGCGGTGCAGCCCCTCGACCCGACCGTGTTCGACGACCCGGCCGCGCACCTCTCGCAGGCGGCCACCGCCTGGATCGCGGTGACCAGGGGCGCCGAGGTGCGGGACGGCGACACCGTGCTGGTCACCGGTGCGGCCGGCGGAGTGGGCGCGCTCACCGGCCAGTTCGCCCGGCTGCGCGGCGCCGGGCGGGTGATCGGCACCACGGGCTCGGCGGCCAAGGGCGAGCGTCTGGTCGCGGAGTTGGGCTATGACGACGTCGTGCTGCGCGGCGGCGAGGAACCGTTCGAGGAGCGGCTGCGGGCCGCCGCGCCCGACGGGATCGACGTCGTCCTCGACCTGGTGGGCGGCGAACAGCTGACGGCGGCCCTGGCACTGGCCGGGCCCAGGGCCAGGGTGGCGCTGCTCGGGGCGATGTCGGTGCAGGCCACCGGCGGCATGCGGTCGTCGGTCGAGGTCGACACGTGGTCCCTGCTGGCCCGCGGTATCACGCTGCGCGGGGTGCCTGGCTACCACCACCTGGACGTGGTCGCCGAGGGCCTGCGAGAGTTCGGGGATGGGCTGCGGGCCGGCCGGCTCGCGTTCCCGCACGTCAGGCTCGCGGGCCTGGACCGCGCGCCCGCCGCGCTGCGCGAGCTGCTTGCCGGCCGCCACCTGGGGTCCGTGCTGGTGGAGGTGTAGGTGCGGATCGGCGAGGTGGCGGCGGCGGCCGGGCTGACGACGCGCGCGGTGCGGTACTACGAGCAGCGCGGCCTGCTGACGGCGCGCCGCGCCACGTCAGGGCACCGCCGCTACGAGCCGGCGGACGTCGACTGGCTGCGGTCGATCCGCGAGATGCTGGCCACGGGGCTGACCATCGAGGACGTCCGCACGCTGGTCGACGCGTGGCGGGTAAGCGTCGAACCGGCGGGCGGCCCGCCGCCCGACCTGACCGCCGGCTCCGAGACCTGCCCGCTGCCGCGCACCGTCATCCGCCGTCGCCTCGCCGACCTGGACGCGCGCATCGACCGCCTCACCCGGCTCCGCGACACGCTCGCCGAGCGGGCCGGCGAACCGCTGCGCGCGCTGGTCCGCGACTATCCCGGGACGCGGTGCTGAGCCGCCGGCCAACTCGGCGCCGAGGGCGAGTCGTGCTGATGGTCATCGCCGCCGTTCGTAGCCGTCGGCGTCCCCGGCCGCCCCGTCGGTTCCCAGCGGGACTCGGGCACGGCCTCCTCCCGCGAGTGCGCGGCCTCACGCGATGACGCCTCCTCCAGTCCCCGAACGGACCACTTCGGGAGGAGGCGCCACCAGCTCGCTGATACGGTCAAACCCGGGCAAATGACCAACGGAGCCGTCCGGTGACCGCTGCACGCATTCGATGGCCACGCCACCTGCTCGGCAGGTCGGCGGCGTCAGATCCTTTCGGGCGTCCCCCGGACGACAAGCCCGACGGGTCGGGCCGGAAGAACCCGCCCGACCCCTCACAGCCGCCCGCCGGCTGGCGGCGCTGGCTGTGGCCGCTGATCGTGGTGCTCGCCGCCATCGCCTTCCTCGTGCTGCTGCTGGTGCCGGGCCGCGAGGGCCCCTCGCTCTCCTACAGCGACTTCCTGAACCGGGTGAACGACGACAAGGTCAAGTCGGTGACCATCAACGACCGCGGCGGCATCGAGGGCAAGTACCACAGCGGCGGCCACTTCACGAGCCAGATCCCCACCGCCCTCGACACCAACGCCCTCACCGGCCGGCTCCAGGAACACCACGTCAAGATCACCGGCAGCCAGCAGCGCGCCGGCGGCGCCGGCGACACGCTGCTCGCGCTGCTCTTCGTCTTCCTGCCGGTGCTGCTGCTCATCGGCTTCTTCGTGTGGGCCGGGCGCCGCGCCGCCGGCTCGCTCGGCGGCGGCCTCTCCAGCATCGGCCGCTCCCGCGCCAAGATCATCGAGGCCGAACGCCCGACCACCCGCTTCGGCGACGTGGCCGGCTACGACGGCGTCAAACAGGAGGTCAGCGAGGTCGTCGACTTCCTGCGCCGCCCCGAGCGCTACGCCGCCGCCGGCGCCAAGGGCCCGCGCGGCGTGATCATGGTCGGCCCGCCCGGCACCGGCAAGACGCTGCTGGCCCGCGCCGTGGCCGGCGAGGCCGAGGTGCCGTTCCTGTCCGTGACGGGCTCCGCGTTCGTCGAGATGTTCGTCGGCGTCGGCGCCTCCCGGGTCCGCGACCTCTTCCAGGAGGCGTCCAAGCGCGCCCCCTCGATCATCTTCATCGACGAGATCGACGCGCTCGGCGCCCGCCGCGCCGGCAGCCACCCGGGCGGCAACGACGAGCGCGAGCAGACCCTCAACCAACTCCTCGCCGAGATGGACGGCTTCGACCCGAGGAGCGGCATCGTGGTGCTCGCCGCCACCAACCGCCCCGAGGCCCTCGACCCGGCGCTGCTGCGGCCCGGCCGCTTCGACCGGCAGGTCACCGTGCCGCTGCCGAACCAGGCCGAGCGCTCCGCCATCCTGCGGGTGCACGCCAGGGGCAAGCACGTCGCCGACGACGTCGACTGGGAGGTGGTGGCCCGCGCCACCCCCGGCTTCTCGGGCGCCGACCTCGCCAACCTGGTCAACGAGGCCGCCATCAACGCCGTCCGCGCCAACCGGGACACCGTCGACGCCGGCGACCTCGACGCCGCCCGCGACCGGGTGCTGCTCGGCCGCCGCGACTCCTCCAACGCGCTGCTGCCCGAGGAGCGCCGCTCCGTCGCCGTGCACGAGTCGGGCCACGCGCTGGCCGCCGCCGTCTGCGAGCACGCCGACCCGGTGAGCAAGGTCACCATCCTGCCCGCCGGGCCCTCGCTCGGCGTCACCGAACAACTGCCCGAGTCCGAGCGGCACCTCTACAGCGAGAGCTACCTGACCGACCTGCTCACCGTGCGGCTCGCCGGCCGCGCCGCCGAGCTCGTGGTCTTCGGCGAGGGCTCCACCGGCGCCGCCAACGACCTGGCGGGCGCCACCCAGATCGCCACCCGGATGGTCCGCGAGTTCGGCCTCTCCTCCGCCCTCGGCCCGATCGGCTACGCGGACGGCACCCCGCAGTACCTCGGCGGGCACGGCCTGGACGAGATGCTGCGGCGCCCCTACTCCGAGGCGACCCAGCGCGCCATGGACGAGGAGGTGGCGCGGCTGGTGCGGGAGGCGGAACACCGGGCCGTCGAACTGCTGCGCGCCCACCGCACCGCCCTCGACCGGCTGGCCGACATGCTGGTGGCCAGGGAGACGGTGGACGGCTCCCTGGTGCTGGAGATCCTCCGCGAGCACGGCCCAGGCCAGGCGGGGGAGGGCAGCCCGGATCGGTCGGGTGGGGATGGGGGTTGAGGAGAGCAGGCCACCGGGGCGGGCCGGGCGGGCCTGGTGGCCCGTCGCCATCCTGCTGGTGGCCGGCGCCGTGTTCATCGGCATCTCGCGCCGCGAAGAACTCGGCCGGGCCTTCGACGTGCTCTCCCGGGTCAGCCTGGTCAAGCTGCCCGTCGCGCTGGTCTGCCAGGCCGGCGCGCTGCTCTGCCTGGCCGCCGTCCAGCGCTGGCTGCTCTACGCCGGCGGGATCCGGCTGGGGATGGGCAGCATGCTCGGCCTCACCCTGGCCGCCAACGCGGTGGCCGGCGCGCTGCCAGGCGGCGCCGCGTTCTCCGCCGCCTGGATCTACCGGCAGCTGCGCCGCCGCGGCGTCGGACAGGCCCTCGCCGCCGCCGTGCTGGTCGTCGCGGGCGCGCTGTCGGCGCTCGGCCTGCTGGTGATGATCGTCCTCGGCCTCCTCACCACCGGCGCCCGCGGCCCCGGCGCGGTGATCGGGCGTGGCCTGGCCGTGCTGGCCCTGCTCGCGCTGCTGATCCTGGTGCTGCTCAGGTTCGCCCGGGTCAGGGCCGCCTGCTGGCGCTGGTGGGGGCGCATACGGGAGCGACACGCGCGGGCGCGCCGGGGCGAGGAGGCGGTGCGGGAGCTCGTGGCGCAGGCCCAGAGCGTGCAGCCGGGCATTCGCCCCTGGCTGCGCCCCTTCACGCTGGCGCTGCTGAACTGGGTGCTGGACGCCGCCTGCCTGGTCACCAGCCTGTGGGCGCTGGACATCGGGGTGCCCTGGCACGGGCTGCTGATCGCCTACGCGCTGGCGCAGATCCCCGGCAGCCTGCGGCTGACGCCCGGCGGCATCGGCGTCGTCGAGGCCAGCCTCGCCGCCCTGCTCAGTGTGTACGGGCTGACGGCCGGGGAGGCGCTGGCCGGCACCCTGCTGTACCGCTTCTGGAGCTACTGGCTGCTCCAGCCGATCGGCTGGGTCTGCTGGACGGTGATCACCCTGCGGGGCAGAAGGTCCGCCGACGAGGACCGCGCCGAGGACGCCGAGGACGACGCCGACGACGCGGACGACGGGAGCGACGGGGGCGGCGGCGACGGGGGCGGCGAAGGGCCCGGCCGTGGCTCAGCCGGCGGCCGCGAGTAGCTCGGGCAGCGGCGCCGCGTGCACCACCGTCAGGCCGGACACCGCCCTGGTCAGCGCCACGTAGAGGCGACGGAGCCCGGTGCGCTCGTCCGGCTCGCCGTCCACCACGGCCGCCGGGTCGTCCAGCACCACGTAGTCGTACTCCAGGCCCTTGGCAAGCGAGGCCGGCACCAGCGTCAGCCGCGCGCCCTGCGAGGTCTCCTGGCCGGGCGACAGGTGGGCGAGGTCGGCCGCGACCAGCGCCGCCGACAGCGTCGACACCCGCGCGTCGGCCGTGATCAGGCCGACCGAGCCCTCCCGCGCCAGCGCCCGACGGCAGGCCGCGACCAGCGCCTCGTCCAGCTCGTCCGGGGAGACCGCCCGCACCTCGAAGGAGCCCGGCGAGTCCCGGACCGAGGTGGCCTCGGACAGCTCGGGGGCGATCGCCGGCAGCAGTCGGGAGGCGTACGAGATCACGGTGCGCGGCACCCGGAAGCCCTGGGTCAGCTCCTCGATCACCGCCTCCGGCTTGCCCAGGTGCGCCAGCGCCGCCGCCCAGCTCTCGGTGGCCCACGGCGTGGTGCCCTGCGCGATGTCGCCCAGGACGGTGGCCGAGCCGGTGGAGCAGCGCCGGCCCACCGCCCGGTACTGCATGGGGGAGAGGTCCTGCGCCTCGTCCAGGACCACGTGGCCGAGCGAGCCGGTGCGCTCCACCAGGTCGCGCGCCTCGTCGATCAGCACCGCGTCCGCCGGCGACCAGCGGGCCGACTTCACGCTCCGCGCCGGCCGGTCCCACAGGATCTCCTTGCGCTCCTCCTCGCTCAGGATCCCCTCGGCCATCTCGGCCAGGAAGTCGGCCTCGGAGAGCAGCCGCAGCACCAGCCTCGCCGGGTCGACCACCGGCCAGCACTCCTTGACCACCGCCTTGACGGCCGGCGTGCGGGCCACCGCGTTCTGCGTGCGGTCGTCTGGCGCCTCGCCGGCCTGCTCCATCCGCACCAGCACGGAGTGCGCGATCCGCTGCGGCAGCGCCTCGCGGGCCGCGCCATAGCGGATGTCCCGGTCGAGCAGCTCCTGGACCAGCTCGGAGAGCTCGTGGACCGGCACCCGCCAGCGGCGCGAGCCGCGGACCACCATCAGGGGCTCGGCCGGCATCCGCACCCCGGCGCGCACCGCCCGGCGCAGCACCTCGGCCATCCGCGCGTCGCCCTTGATCCGCGCCGCGGCCGCGCCGTCCGCGCCCCGCACTTCGACGTGGGCGACCAGCTCGTCCACCGTGGCCTGCTTGACCTCCAGCTCGCCGAGCGCGGGCAGCACCTGCTCGATGTAGCGGAGGAACGAGCGGTTGGGGCCGATCACCAGGGTGCCGGCGCGGGCCAGGCGCTCCCGGTAGGCGTAGAGCAGGTACGCGACGCGGTGCAGGCCGACCGCCGTCTTCCCGGTGCCCGGCGCGCCCTGGACGCAGACGCTGCCGGTCAGCGGGGAGCGGACGATCTCGTCCTGCTCGGGCTGGATGGTGGCCACGATGTCCCGCATCGGGCCGACGCGCGGCCGCTCGATCTCCCGCTGGAGCAGCCGGCTGGTGGTCTCGGCCTCCGTCGGGTCGGACAGGTGCTCGTCCTCGTAGGCCGTCAGCTCGCCGCCGTCGTAGCCGAAGCGGCGGCGCAGGCCGACGTTCCGCGGGTTCTGCTTGGTGGCCTGGTAGTAGGGCTGCGAGACGGGGGCGCGCCAGTCGATCACCATCGGGTCGCCGTGCGCGTCGTGGACGTGGCGGCGGCCGATGTAGAAGCGGTGCCCGTGCTCGCCCTCGGCGTCGAGGTCGTGCAGGTAGTCGAGGCGGCCGAAGAACAGCGGGGTGTCCACCAGGTCGGCGAGCGACTTGATCCGCAGGTCGAGCTCGGACCGCAGGACCTCGGCGTTCACCCAGTTCGCGGTGACGTCGCCGATGTCGAGGGACTCGGCGTCGGCGCGCATGGCGCGCAGCGCGGAGCGGGACGAGGCCAGGTGGGCGCGCTCGTCCTCGAGCGGCGAGGGGTCGGTCGACTCAGGGGCGGGCACGGCGGGGCCTCCGGGACGGGTAGGGGGGAGCACGGCGGGTGACCGTCGGGCGGTCGAAGCGCCGGCCGGTTGCCGTCCGGCCGGCTCCAGCCCAGCGCACGCGCGTCCCGCGCGGCGTCCCGGGTGGAGGCAGGGGACGGAGCGTAGGCCGACGTCCCCGGGGCGCGCAAATCATTTCGGCGCGCGGTCGACTTCCGGCCCCCCGCCGTCCGTACTTTCGTCAGGGGCGGGTCATCCTCTCTCCCTAGGGGGCGATCAACCCGAGGGGGGAGGGGCGGCCGACTACTCTCAGTCCTTGGACCGATGACTCGGGCGGGTGCGCGGCGGCACCCTTGTACCCATGAGCACAGCAACTGTCCACCCGGGGGCCACCGCCTCGGGGAACGAGAACCATCCCAGGCACCTCCTGGGGAACGCACTGCGCGCGGTCCGTGTGGTGGTCGGGGCCGCCTTCGAGGTCGCCGTGCTCGGCCGGGTCGACGAGCGTGGGGCGATAGTCCGCCGGAAGCTGTACTGAGCCGCGCCGGGCGGCGCGGCGGGGCCGGCCCGGCTCAGACGCCGTCCAGCTCCTCACCGTCCGTGGCGGTCAGCTCCCCGGCGTCCATGATCCGGTAGGCGTAGCCCTGCTCCGCCAGGAAGCGCTGCCGGTGCGCGGCGAAGTCCTGGTCGATCGTGTCCCGCGCGACCACGGAGTAGAAGCGCGCCTCGTGCCCGTCCGCCTTGGGGCGCAGCACCCGCCCGAGGCGCTGGGCCTCCTCCTGCCGGGAGCCGAACGTGCCGGACACCTGGATCGCGACCGTGGCCTCCGGCAGGTCGATCGAGAAGTTCGCCACCTTGGAGACCACGAGCACCTGCAGCTCCCCGGCGCGGAACGCGTCGAACAGCTTCTCGCGCTGCGCGTTGCTGGTCTCGCCCTTGATCACCGGGGCGTCGAGCACCTCGCCGAGTTCGTCGAGCTGGTCGATGTACTGGCCGATGACGAGCGTCTGCTGCCCGGCGTGCCGGCGCACCAGCGTCTCCGTCACCCGGCGCTTGGAGTCGGTGGTGGCGCAGAACCGGTAGCGCTCCTCGGGCTCGGCCATGGCGTAGGCGAGCCGCTCCGACTCGGTGAGGTCCACCCGCACCTCGACGCAGTCGGCGGGCGCGATGTAGCCCTGTGCCTCGATCTCCTTCCAGGGGGCGTCGAAGCGCTTGGGCCCGATCAGCGAGAACACGTCGGACTCGCGGCCGTCCTCCCTGACCAGCGTGGCGGTCAGGCCGAGGCGGCGGCGGGCCTGGAGATCCGCGGTGAACTTGAACACGGGAGCCGGCAGCAGATGCACCTCGTCGTAGATGATCAGCCCCCAGTCACGGGAGTCGAACAGCTCCAGGTGCGGATAGACCCCCTTCCGCTTGGTGGTCAGCACCTGGTAGGTGGCGATGGTGACGGGCCTGACCTCCTTGCGGGTCCCGCTGTACTCGCCGATCTCCTGCTCGGTCAGCGAGGTGCGGCGCATCAGCTCCGACTTCCACTGCCGCGCCGACACGGTGTTGGTCACCAGGATCAGCGTGGTCGAGGCGGCCTGCGCCATCGCCCCCGCGCCCACCAGCGTCTTGCCGGCGCCGCACGGCAGCACCACCACGCCGGAGCCGCCGTGCCAGAAGCCGGAGACGGCCTGCTCCTGGTAGGGCCGCAGCGCCCAGCCGTCCTGCCGCAGCTCGATCGGGTGCGCCTCGCCGTCCACATAGCCGGCCAGGTCCTCGGCGGGCCAGCCGAGCCGCAGCAGCGCCTGCTTGATCTGCCCGCGCTCCGACGGGTGCACCAGCACGGTGTCGTCGTCGAGCCTGGCCCCCACCAGCGGCGCGATCCGCTTCGAGCGCAGCACCTCCTCGAGCACCGCGCGGTCGTTGCTCTGCAGCACGAGGCCGTGCGCCGGGTGCTTGAGCAGCGTGAGCCGGCCGTAGCGGGCCATGGTCTCGGCCACGTCCACCAGCAGCGCCTGCGGAACCGGATAGCGGGAGTAGGTCACCAACGCGTCCACGACCTGCTCGGCGTCGTGTCCGGCGGCCCGCGCGTTCCACAGGCCGAGCGGCGTCACCCGGTAGGTGTGGATGTGCTCGGGAGCCCGCTCCAGCTCGGCGAACGGGGCGATCGCCCGCCGGCAGCCCTCCGCCTGCTCGTGGTCCACCTCGAGCAGCAGGGTCTTGTCACTCTGGACGATCAAGCAGGACACGCACACCTCCGCCGGCCGGCTCCGTACGCCATACGTGGGAAACGGGAAATACTACCTCGCTTCACCGGGCGGGCGCCTCAGCGCCCGATCGGTCCGGGCCGCGCGGGGGGCACGGCCCGGACCGATCGCCCGCCGGTGGGGGCCGGCGGTCAGTACACCGTCACGCCGTACTCGGCGAGGGCCTCCTCGACCGGTTGGAAGTAGCTGACCGGCCTGACGGTGCCGGCGTCGCAGGCTTCGTTGGATCCCGAGAGGAGGCCGTAGCCGGTGGTTCCCGAGTAGAGCGGGCCGCCGCTGTCGCCCGAGCGGGAGCAGGCGGAGGTGGCGATCAGGCCGGTGACGGTGCCCTGTCCTTCCGCGTAGTTGACGGTCACGTCGAGCGCGGTCACCGTCCCGGTGCGCACGCCGGTGGTGCGGCCGCTGCGGGTGATCGGCTGGCCGACGACGGGGGTGCCGGCCGAGGTGATGTCCTGGTAGCCGTCGTAGGTGTGTACGCCGCCGTCCCTGGCGACGGCGTCGTTGGTGTAGCGGACGATGCCGTAGTCGTCGCCGGGGAAGCTGCCGCCGACCGTGGTGCCGAGCGGCACACTCGCGGCCTGGTCGGCGAACCAGTCGGTGAAGCCGTTGGTGCAGTGCCCGGCGGTCAGGAAGTAGGTGTCCCGCCCGTCGGTCACGTTGAAGCCGAGGGAGCAGGGGCGGCCGCCGCGGTAGACGGCCTCGCCGCCGGCGATCGCGGTGGTCAGGGTGCCGGTGGAGCGCTCCAGGCGGGCCGCGTCGCCGAGGCCCGCGACGACCGACCGCAGCCGGGCCAGCTCGGCGCCGGTCACCGAGTCGTCGTGGGTGACCAGCACCTGGTTGGCGGCCGGGTCGACGCCCCAGGTGGTGCCGGGTATCGCGGCCCGCTCGGCCAACAGGTCGGTGGCGGCCGCGAGATCGGCCGCGTCGCGCTCGACGCGCCGCGGGGTGGCGCCGGCCGCGGCCACGGCGCGGGCGGCCGCGTCGTCCGTGACGGTGACGACCAGGTCGCCCGCGCCGTCGAGGTAGGAGCCGGCGGTCCGGTCGCCGAGCCGGCCCTCCAGGGCGTGGGCCAGGGTGGCCGGCTCGGCCGCCGGTGGCTCGGCGCCGGCGGCGGTCGCCTGCGGGGCGAGGGACGCGGTGAGCAGGAGGACGGCGGCCAGTAGCGTGCGTGGTCTCAACTCGGGCTCCCATTAGGGGTGTTGGGGGGAAGTGGAGGCCGATCTTCCGTTCCCCGCAGCCCTACCCCTGGCGCCTGGCCCGCTACCGCGCTGTCAGGTTCTCGTCAGTCGTGAGGTCCTGGGCGCTCTCGGCGAGGAACCGGCGGACGCCCGCGAAGTGGTGCCGCATCGCCTCCGCGGCGCGGCGCCCGTCGCCCGACTCGAGCGCCGCCAGGATGTCGCGGTGCCGGCTCACCGTGCGCGCCGGCGGGTCGCCGTGGTCTTCGCGCGGCTCGTCGCCGACGCCCTGGAACGCGGCGTGGAACGCCGCCCAGAACGCGTCGAGCACCTCGCTGAGCAGGTGGTTGCCGAGCGAGCGGTAGAGCGCCAGGTGGAACGCCCGGTCGGTGGCCGCCGTCACCCGGTCGACCGCGGCCTCCCGCTCCATGGTGGCGACGAGCTCGTGCAGCACGGCCAGGTCCTCGGCCGGCACCTTCCCCGCCACGCTCACGATCAGGCCGGCCTCGACCGCCTCCCGCACCTCCAACAGCTCGTAGAGGCCGGCCTCGCCCCTGCCGTGCAGCACCGCGGCGCGGAACACCATGCCGTTCACGAACGAGTCGAGGCTGAGGCCGCCCACATAGGTGCCGAAGCCGTGCCTGATGTCGACTATGTCGACCGCCTGCAGCGCCTTCAACGCCTCCCGCACCGAGTTGCGGCTGACGTCGAAGCGCCCCATCAGCTCGCTCTCGGTCGGCAATGGGTCACCGGGGGCGAGCCGGCCGTCCAGGATCAGCTGCTTGATCCGCCGCTGTACCTCGTCCGCCATCATCCGGCGTGCCATGGCCGTGTCCCTTCCCTCACGCACCTGACAACCCTCCCCCTGACAAACCATTCGCAGCCACATTCTGCCAGGAGATAGGACATGGGACGTCCGGTCAAATGAGCCCAGGCGCACAGGTCTTGACCACCCTTCGCGGCCGCTCCTACCGTGACATCGGACGTAGAACGTAGGACCTCCCGCCGGAGTCGCCAGGAGGCGTCGATGGACCGTGCCCTCGCCCGCAGGGACTTTCTCAGGATCACCGGCGCACTGGGTGCCGCGGGAGCGATCACCGCGTCCCTCGGCGCCTGCACGGGGCCGCCCTCCACCATCGACCCCGGCGGCGGCCGCGGCGGCGGTGGCCTCACCGACCTGACCGCCGTCATCGGCTACGGCAACGACGGCAGCTGGGACCCGACCATGACCGCCTCGGCGTTCGGCATGGCCGGCAACAACCACATCTACGAGGGCCTGCTCGACACCGACCCCATCACCCGCGCCCCCTACCCGGCGCTCGCCAACGCCCTCCCCCTCGACCAGACCGCCACCACCTGGCAGTTCACCCTGCGGGACGGCGCCACCTGGCACGACGGCGAGCCGGTCACCGCCGACGACGTGGTGTTCACCTTCGAGCGGATCCTCGACCCCGAGGCCAACCCCCTCACCCGCTCCTTCTTCGTCACCTGGCTCGCCGAGGTGCGGAAGACCGGCGACCTCGCCGTCGAACTCGACTTCCGCTTCCCGTTCCCCGAGGCCGCCCCCCGGCTCACCATCGCCAAGATCATGCCCCGGCACGTCTTCAGCCGCGACGGTGCCTGGGACGACGCGGCCGGCGGCTTCGCCCTCGGCTCGGGGCCCTACCGGCAGGCCTCCCACACCCCGAAGTCCAACACCGTCTTCGAGGCGTACGACGGCTACAACGGCCCCCGCCCGCCCACCTTCCGCACCATGAACTGGCTCACCGTCGTCGACGCCGCGCCCCGCGTGGCCCGGATCTCGGGCGGCAGCGCCGACGCCCAGATCGCCGACAACATCCCCTACGCCAACATCGAGCAACTCCAGGGCGACGGCCTGGAGGTGGCGGGCGGCGCCGGCATGAACCACCTGTTCCTGATGTTCAACACCGCCAACCCGCCCTTCGACGACGTCCGGGTGCGGCAGGCGCTGTTCTACGCCATCGACAGCGAGCAGATCGTCGACGTCGCGCTCCGCGGCAACGGCCGGGCCGCCACCTCGTTCCTCAACGAGGACCACCCCGCCCACCAGCCGGCCGCCACCGTCTACTCCTACGACCCGGACCGCGCCCGCCAACTCCTCGACGAGGCCGGCGTCGACGACCTCAGCGTCAACCTGATGTCGGTCAACGTCAGCTGGGCCGTCGACTGCCTCCCCACCATCAAGGAGTGCTGGGACGCGATCGGCGTGCGCACCACGCTCGAACCGCAGGAGACCTCGGCGCTCTTCACCAAGATGGACCAGAACCAGGACTACCAGGTGGTCGCCGCCGTCTCCAACCCCAACCAGTTCGGCGTCGACCCCGACCTGATCCTCCGCTACAACTACACCGCGGGCGGCACGTGGATGGCCTACACCGGCTGGGACACCAGCGACGAGGCCACCGACCTGTTCGCCCGCATGGACCGCGCCACCGAGGAGCCGGACCCGGAACGCAAGCTCGAACTCGTCCACGAGTACCTGGACATCATCGCCGAACAGGCCGTCCTCTACCCCGTGGTGCACAACGAGCTGCTCACCGCCTGGGACCCGGACCGCATCGTCGGCGTCCGCGCCCAGCCCTACCCCGGCCTCAACCTGCTCCAGGCAAGGGCGAGGGCCTCGTCGTGATCATCGTCGCCCGGATGGTGCTGCGCCGCGTCCTGCTGCTGGTGCCGCTGCTGCTCGGCATCATCCTCTTCGTCTTCCTGGTCATGCGGTTCTCCGACATGGACCCCGCCTCCGCCTACTTCCAGGGCGCCAACCCGACCCAGGAACAACTGCACCAGTTCCGCGAGGAGAACGGGCTGCTCGACCCGCTGCCGGTCCGCTACGCCGACTTCGTCGGCGAACTGGTCCGCGGCGACATGGGCATCAGCGTGCTGACCCGCGCGCCGGTCGTCGACCAGGTCACCACCGCGCTGCCGCTCACCATGCAACTGGCCTTCCTGGGCCTGGGCTTCGCCGTCGTCCTCTCGCTGCTGCTCGGCGTCACAGCCGCCGTCTACCGTGACCGGCTGCCCGACCAGCTGATCCGCGTCGTCTCGCTGACCGGCGTCGCCGCGCCCGCCTTCTGGATCGCCCTGCTGCTGATCCAGTACGCGGCCGTCGACCACGGCTGGTTCCCGACCGGCGGCTACATCAACCCGAACGACTCGTTCAGCGGCTGGCTGGAGACGATGACGCTGCCGGCCCTGGCGCTCTCGCTGCCCGTCGCCGCCCAACTCACCCGCATCGTGCGGACGGCGGTGGTCGAGGAACTCGACCGCGACTACGTGCGCACCGCCGTCGGCAGCGGGCTCCCGCCGGTGGTCGTCGTCGGGCGCAACGTGCTGCGGAACGCGCTGATCAACCCGCTGACCGTGCTCGGCCTGCGGGTCGGCTACCTGCTCGGCGGCGCCGTCGTCATCGAGACGATCTTCGCCCTGCCAGGCATGGGCAAGCTGATGATCGACGCGGTGCGGAACGGCGACCCGGCGGTGGTCCAGGGCGTGGTGCTGACGACCG
Organism: Streptomyces mayteni; assembly: GCF_054783955.1. Lineage (NCBI taxonomy): Bacteria > Bacillati > Actinomycetota > Actinomycetes > Kitasatosporales > Streptomycetaceae > Streptomyces > Streptomyces mayteni. The sequence goes on from NZ_BAAGPR010000080.1 coordinate 34,598, forward strand.
CCGTCGGCTTCGTGGTCGTGAACCTGGTGATCGACATCCTCTACCTGCTGATCAACCCCCGGCTCAGGAGCGCGACATGAAGCTGTTGCGGAGGCTGCCCCTGGCGTCGCGGATCGCGCTCGGCATGCTCGGGATCGTGGTCCTCACGGCGCTCCTCGCCCCGATCCTGGTGCCGCACGACCCCTACACGCAGGCGCCGACCGTGGAGGGCCCCTCCGCCGACCACTGGATGGGCCAGGACAGCCTCGGCCGCGACATCCTCAGCCGGCTGATGTACGGCGCGCGCTGGTCGCTGGCCATCGGGCTCGGCGCCACGCTGCTCGCGCTGCTCGTCGGCGCGATCCTCGGCTCCGTCGCGGCCACGTCGCGTCGCGCGGTCGACGAGGCGGTGATGCGCGGCCTCGACGTGGTCATGGCCTTCCCCGGCATCGCGCTCGCCGCCGTGCTGATCTCCGTCTTCGGCGGCGGCATCCCCGTGCTCATCTGCGCCATCGCCTTCCTCAACATCCCACCCGTGGCACGGGTGGTGCGGGCCAACGTGATGGCGCAGTACGGCGAGGACTACGTCACGGCGGAACGCATCATCGGCGCCCGCACGCCGCACATCCTGATCCGCCACGTGGCGATCAACTGCGCCGCGCCCGTGCTGGTCTTCTGCACGGTGATGGTGGCCGAGGCCATCGTCTTCGAGGCGTCCCTCTCCTTCATCGGCGCGGGCGTCCGGCCCCCCGAGCCGTCCTGGGGCAGCGTCATCGCCGACGGCAAGAACATGGTCCTGCTCGGCGGCTGGTGGGCCACGGTCTTCCCCGGCCTGCTGATGCTGCTGACGGTCCTGAGCCTCAACATCCTCTCCGAGGGCATCTCCGACACCGTGGCCTTGGCGACCGGCCAGCCCGACGACGACAGCCGCGCCGACGGCACGGGCCCCGCCCCGGCGGGCGGCTCCGCCGCCGGGCCCCCTGGGGCGGCTGTGCCCGCTGCGCGGGCGGCTGGGGACGGCGTCGAGCCCGCTGCCGCTCGCGCGGGCGACGGCTC
>NZ_BAAGPR010000081.1:0-35531 GCF_054783955.1 Streptomyces mayteni
CCGCGCGGAGCGCGAGAAAGGGCGGGTGGGTGGGCGGGGAACAACCCCACGGCCACCCCCCGGGGGGCGGTGCACGGTGAGGCGCCCGATTGGTGTAGGCGCCAGCCGATGTGGCACACTGACGAGGTTGCTCGGTTGAGAGCCGATGCTGCGCGCCTCCCGCCGGGAGGACCGGAAGCGAGTCCCACTGTATTCGTCGCCCCTGCTGAGGTGCGGAAATACCGGGATCTTCCGGGAAGCGTGGGCGGGGCATCAGCCAGGCGCCCGGTGGAAGTTCTTCCCGAGTTCTCCCCCCACTCCTCCCGGAGGAAACCTCGCCTGCGGCGAAACAGGGGAGGGGTTGCGACACGCCCGACCGCGTGGGTCGGAGGCGGGTCGTGTGGGGAGCGGTGGGGAAGGGCCGGAAGCCGGAAGCCAGAGCGGTAAACGACAGAGACAGGACTACGAAGTAGCCATGGCGGGACAGAAGATCCGCATCCGGCTCAAGGCCTACGACCACGAGGTCATCGACAACTCGGCGAAGAAGATCGTCGAGACGGTGACCCGCACGGGTGCGTCGGTCGCGGGCCCGGTGCCGCTGCCCACTGAGAAGAACGTGTACTGCGTCATCAAGTCGCCGCACAAGTACAAGGACTCGCGCGAGCACTTCGAGATGCGCACCCACAAGCGGCTGATCGACATCCTCGACCCCACCCCCAAGACCGTTGACTCGTTGATGCGCCTGGACCTTCCGGCCGGCGTCGACATCGAGATCAAGCTCTGAGCGGGCGGGAGCGAAGATGACCAAGCAGATCAAGGGCGTCCTGGGCGAGAAGCTCGGCATGACCCAGGTCTGGGACGAGAACAACCGCATCGTCCCGGTGACCGTGGTCAAGGCCGGCCCCTGCGTCGTTACCCAGGTGCGCACCGATGACCGCGACGGCTACTCCGCCGTCCAGATCGCCTACGGCGAGATCGACCCGCGCAAGGTGAACAGGCCCCTCAAGGGCCACTTCGCCAAGGCCGACGTCACCCCGCGCCGCCACCTGGTCGAGCTGCGGACCGCCGACGCCAGTGAGTACACCCTCGGCCAGGAGGTCACGGCCGAGGTGTTCGACTCCGGTGTCAAGGTCGACGTGACCGGCACCAGCAAGGGCAAGGGCACCGCCGGTGTCATGAAGCGCCACGGCTTCGCCGGCCTCGGCGCCTCGCACGGCACCCAGCGCAAGCACCGTTCGCCCGGCTCCATCGGTGGCTGCGCCACCCCGGGCCGCGTGTTCAAGGGGCTGCGCATGGCCGGTCGCGCCGGCAACGAGCGCGTCACCACCCAGAACCTGACCGTCCACGCCGTTGACGCGGAGAAGGGCCTGCTGCTCATCAAGGGCGCGGTGCCCGGCCCCAACGGCGGCCTCGTCCTGGTCCGTACCGCGGCCAAGGGGGCTTGAGGGATCCATGAGTACCGTTGACATCCTTTCGCCCGCTGGCGAGAAGACCGGTTCCGTCGAGCTCCCCGGGGAGATCTTCGACGCGCGCGTCAGCGTTCCGCTGATGCACCAGGTCGTCGTCGCGCAGCTGGCCGCGGCCCGTCAGGGCACGCACAAGGCCAAGACCCGCGGCGAGGTCCGCGGCGGTGGCAAGAAGCCGTACCGCCAGAAGGGCACCGGCCGGGCCCGCCAGGGTTCCGTCCGCGCCCCGCAGTTCACCGGCGGTGGCATCGTGCACGGCCCCGTGCCGCGGGACTACACCCAGCGCACCCCGAAGAAGATGAAGGCCGCCGCCCTGCGCAGCGCCCTCACCGACCGGGCGCGGCACGAGCGGATCCACGTCGTCACCGGCGTGGTGGACGGCGACGTCTCCACCAAGTCGGCGCGCGGCCTGTTCGCGAAGATCAGCGACCGCAAGAAGCTGCTGCTGGTCGCCGACCGCGCGGACAACACCGCCTGGCTCTCGGCCCGCAACCTGCCCCAGGTCCACATCATCGACCCGGGCCAGCTGAACACGTACGACGTGCTCGAGTCCGACGACGTCGTCTTCACCAAGGCCGCCTTCGACCGCTTCGTGGCCGGCCCGATCGGCACCGTCAAGGTGGCGCTCGACAAGTCCGAGGGGAGTGAGGCCTGATGAGCGACACCACCGTCGCCGAGGTCATCTCCAGCAAGGAGTTCACCTCCCCGCACGACGTGCTGAAGAAGCCCGTGGTGTCGGAGAAGAGCTACGCGCTGCTCGACGAGAACAAGTACACGTTCGTCGTCGACCCGCGCGCCAACAAGACCCAGATCAAGCAGGCCGTCCAGGCGGTCTTCTCGGTCAAGGTCGTGTCGGTCCACACGATCAACCGGCAGGGCAAGCGCAAGCGCACCAAGACCGGCTACGGCAAGCGCGCCGACACCAAGCGCGCCATCGTGACCCTCGCCGAGGGCGACAGCATCGACATCTTCGGCGGTCCGGTCCTCTCGTAGGGGAGCCGGTCCGTCCGATACCGGACGAGGACTAAGAAATGGGAATCCGCAAGTACAAGCCGACGACTCCGGGCCGTCGAGGCGCCAGCGTCGCCGACTTCGTCGAGGTCACGCGGTCCACGCCGGAGAAGTCGCTGGTCCGCCCCCTGCACAGCAAGGGTGGCCGGGACAACGCCGGTCGTGTGGCCGTCCGTCACCAGGGCGGCGGGCACAAGCGCGCCTACCGCGTCATCGACTTCCGTCGGCACGACAAGGACGGCGTGCCGGCCAAGGTCGCGCACATCGAGTACGACCCGAACCGCACCGCGCGGATCGCGCTCCTGCACTACGCGGACGGCGAGAAGCGGTACATCATCGCCCCCGCGAACCTGCGGCAGGGCGACCGGGTGGAGAACGGCGCCGGCGCGGACATCAAGCCGGGCAACAACCTGCCGCTGCGCAACATCCCGGTCGGTACCGTGATCCACGCGATCGAGCTGCAGCCCGGTGGCGGCGCGAAGTTCGCCCGTTCCGCCGGTGCCTCCGTGCAGCTGCTGGCCAAGGAGGGCCGCATGGCCCACCTGCGCATGCCGTCGGGCGAGATCCGTCTCGTCGACGTGCGGTGCCGGGCCACGGTCGGTGAGGTCGGCAACGCCGAGCAGTCGAACATCAACTGGGGCAAGGCCGGCCGGATGCGCTGGAAGGGCGTTCGTCCGAGCGTCCGCGGTGTCGTGATGAACCCCGTCGACCACCCGCACGGCGGTGGCGAGGGCCGGACCTCGGGTGGTCGCCACCCGGTCTCGCCCTGGGGCAAGAAGGAAGGCCGGACGCGCGCGCCGAAGAAGGCCAGCAACAAGTACATCATCCGCCGCCGCAAGACGAACAAGAAGCGCTAGGAGCAGGTTTCGATGCCGCGCAGTCTCAAGAAGGGACCATTCGTCGACGACCACCTGATCAAGAAGGTGGACGCACAGAACGAATCCGGTTCCAAGAACGTCATCAAGACCTGGTCTCGCCGCTCGATGATCGTCCCGGACATGCTGGGCCACACGATCGCGGTGCATGACGGCCGCAAGCACATCCCGGTGTTCGTCACCGAGGCGATGGTCGGCCACAAGCTCGGCGAGTTCGCGCCCACCCGCACGTTCCGTGGGCACGTCAAGGACGACCGCAAGTCGCGTCGGCGCTGAGCGGGGTTCGCAGACCATGACCGACACCGAAGGGACAACCATGGAAGCCAGGGCTATCGCGCGGTACATCCGCGTCACGCCCATGAAGGCCCGCCGTGTGGTGGACCTCATCCGTGGCAAGAACGCCGCGGAGGCCCAGGCGGTCCTGCGCTTCGCCCCGCAGGCCGCCAGCGTGCCCGTGGGCAAGGTGCTTGACAGCGCCATCGCCAACGCCGCGCACAACTACAACCACACGGACGTCGACAGCCTCTACATCAGCGAGGCCTACGTCGACGAGGGTCCGACCCTGAAGCGGTTCCGGCCGCGCGCCCAGGGTCGTGCCTACCGGATCCGTAAGCGGACCAGCCACATCACGGTGGTCGTCAGCAGCAAGGAAGGAACCCGGTAATGGGCCAGAAGGTAAACCCGCACGGGTTCCGTCTCGGCGTCACGACCGACTTCAAGTCGCGCTGGTACGCCGACAAGCTCTACAAGGACTACGTCAAGGAAGACGTCGCGATCCGTCGCATGCTCACCCAGGGCATGGAGCGGGCCGGCATCTCCAAGGTGGAGATCGAGCGCACCCGTGACCGGGTCCGCGTCGACGTCCACACCGCCCGGCCGGGCATCGTCATCGGCCGCCGCGGCGCGGAGGCCGACCGCCTCCGCGGCAACCTGGAGAAGCTGACCGGCAAGCAGATCCAGTTCAACATCCTCGAGGTCAAGAACCCCGAGCTGGACGCCCAGCTGGTGGCCCAGGCGGTCGCCGAGCAGCTGTCCTCCCGCGTCTCCTTCCGGCGTGCCATGCGCAAGTCGATGCAGAGCACGCTGAAGGCCGGCGCCAAGGGCATCAAGATCCAGTGCGGCGGTCGCCTCGGCGGCGCCGAGATGTCCCGCTCCGAGTTCTACCGCGAGGGCCGGGTGCCGCTGCACACGCTCCGCGCGAACGTGGACTACGGCTTCTTCGAGGCCCGCACCACCTTCGGCCGGATCGGCGTGAAGGTGTGGATCTACAAGGGCGACGTGAAGAACATCGCCGAGGTCCGCGCCGAGAACGCCGCGGCCCGCGCCGGCAACCGCCCGGCCCGTGGCCCCGGCGGCGGTGGCGACCGTCCGGCCCGTGGTGGTCGTGGCGAGCGCGGCGGCCGTGGCCGTCGTCCGCAGCAGCAGGGTGCGCCCGCTGCCGAGGCCGCCAAGGCCGAGGCACCGGCAGCCGCTCCGGCCGGCGAGAGCACCACCGGATCGGAGAGCTGAGACCATGCTGATTCCTCGCAAGGTCAAGTACCGCAAGCAGCACCACCCGAAGCGCAGTGGCAAGGCCAAGGGTGGCACCGAGGTCGCGTTCGGCGAGTACGGCATCCAGGCCGTGACCGCCGCGTACGTCACCAACCGGCAGATCGAGGCCGCGCGTATCTCGATGACCCGGCACATCAAGCGTGGCGGCAAGGTGTGGATCAACATCTACCCGGACCGTCCGCTGACCAAGAAGCCCGCCGAGACCCGCATGGGTTCCGGTAAGGGTTCGCCGGAGTGGTGGGTCGCGAACGTCAAGCCTGGGCGCGTGATGTTCGAGCTGTCCTACCCCAACGAGAAGATCGCTCGTGAGGCGCTGATCCGCGCCGCGCACAAGCTTCCGATGAAGTGCCGGATCGTTCGGCGCGAGGCAGGTGAGGCGTGATGACCGCCGGTACCAAGGTCTCCGAGCTGCGCGAGCTGAACAACGAGGAACTCGTTGTGAAGCTGCGCGAGGCGAAGGAGGAGCTGTTCCGCCTCCGCTTCCAGGCGGCGACCGGTCAGCTGGAGAACAACAGCCGGCTGAAGGCCGTGCGCAAGGACATCGCCCGGGTCTACACCCTGATGCGCGAGCGTGAGCTCGGCATCGAGACGGTGGCGGAGCCGGCCGAGGCTGCCGAGGCGGTGGAGAGCGCCTGATGAGTGAGAGCACTGTGACTGAGACGACCGAGCGCGGCCGGCGGAAGACGCGTGAGGGTCTGGTCGTCAGCGACAAGATGGACAAGACCGTCGTCGTCGCTGTCGAGGACCGGGTCAAGCACGCCCTGTACGGCAAGATCATCCGCCGCACCAACAAGCTCAAGGCGCATGACGAGCAGAACGCCGCGGGTGTGGGTGACCGCGTTCTCCTGATGGAGACCCGGCCGCTGTCCGCTACCAAGCGCTGGCGCGTCGTGGAGATTCTGGAGAAGGCGAAGTAACGACATGATCCAGCAGGAGTCGCGACTGCGTGTCGCCGACAACACGGGTGCGAAGGAGATTCTCTGCATCCGTGTTCTGGGCGGATCCGGTCGCCGTTACGCGGGCATCGGCGACGTGATCGTCGCCACCGTCAAGGACGCGATCCCGGGCGGCAACGTCAAGAAGGGTGACGTCGTCAAGGCGGTCGTCGTGCGCGCCGTCAAGGAGCGCCGTCGTCCCGACGGTTCGTACATCCGGTTCGACGAGAACGCCGCCGTCATTCTGAAGAACGACGGCGACCCCCGTGGCACCCGTATCTTCGGCCCGGTCGGCCGTGAACTGCGCGAGAAGAAGTTCATGAAGATCATCTCGCTCGCGCCGGAGGTGCTGTGAGCATGAAGATCAAGAAGGGCGACCTGGTTCAGGTCATCACCGGCAAGGACAAGGGCAAGCAGGGCAAGGTCATCGTGGCCTACCCCCGCGAGGACCGCGTCCTGGTCGAGGGTGTCAACCGGGTCAAGAAGCACACCAAGGCCGGCACGACCGCCCGTGGTTCCAAGACCGGTGGCATCATCACCACCGAGGCCCCGATCCACGTGAGCAACGTTTCGCTCGTGGTGGAGAAGGACGGCAAGAAGGTCACCACCCGCGTCGGCTACCGCTTCGACGACAACGGCAACAAGATCCGCGTTGCCCGGCGGACCGGTGAGGACATCTGATGACCACTGCTACCCCGACCACCAGCGTGCCGCGTCTGAAGACGCGGTACCGCGAGGAGATCGCCGGCAAGCTGCGTGACGAGTACGAGTACGCCAACGTCATGCAGGTGCCAGGACTGACCAAGATCGTGGTCAACATGGGTGTGGGCGACGCCGCCCGCGACTCCAAGTTGATCGACGGGGCCGTTCGCGACCTCGCCACGATCACCGGCCAGAAGCCGACCGTGACCAAGGCCCGCAAGTCCATCGCGCAGTTCAAGCTGCGCGAGGGCATGCCGATCGGCGCGCACGTCACACTGCGCGGCGACCGGATGTGGGAGTTCCTCGACCGGCTGCTGTCGCTGGCGCTGCCGCGGATCCGTGACTTCCGCGGTCTGTCGCCGAAGCAGTTCGACGGCCGTGGCAACTACACGTTCGGCCTGACCGAGCAGGTCATGTTCCATGAGATCGACCAGGACCAGATCGACCGGGTCCGAGGCATGGACATCACCGTGGTCACCACGGCGAACACCGACGATGAGGGCCGCACCCTGCTGCGTCTCCTCGGATTCCCGTTCAAGGAGGCGTGAACCATGGCGAAGAAGGCTCTGATCGCCAAGGCCGCCCGGAAGCCGAAGTTCAGCGCGCGTGCCTACACGCGCTGCCAGCGCTGCGGCCGGCCGCACTCCGTGTACCGCAAGTTCGGCCTCTGCCGCGTGTGCCTTCGTGAGATGGCGCACCGTGGCGAGCTGCCGGGCGTCACCAAGAGCTCCTGGTAACACCTACTACGCCGTAGGTCCCGCGGGTGTCCGGGCCGGACACCGTCTCGGACACCCGCGAGGAAACCCCGGCGAGAGAGGCCAAAGGCCGTTTTATGACCATGACCGACCCGATCGCAGACATGCTGACCCGTCTGCGCAACGCGAACTCGGCGTACCACGACAACGTCGTGATGCCGCACAGCAAGATCAAGACGCACATCGCGGAGATCCTCCAGCAGGAGGGCTACATCACCGGCTGGAAGACCGAGGACGCCCAGGTGGGCAAGAGCCTCGTTCTGGAGCTGAAGTACGGCCCCAACCGCGAGCGCTCGATCGCCGGCATCAAGCGGATCTCGAAGCCGGGCCTGCGGGTCTACGCCAAGTCGACCAGCCTGCCGCGGGTCCTCGGTGGCCTGGGCGTGGCGATCATCTCCACGTCCAACGGGCTGCTCACGGACAAGCAGGCGCAGAAGAAGGGCGTGGGTGGGGAAGTCCTCGCCTACGTCTGGTGACGAAGGGAACGGAGGAAGAGCCATGTCGCGCATCGGCAAGCAGCCCATCCCGGTTCCCGCCGGCGTGGACGTGACCATCGAAGGCCGCACGGTGGAGGTGAAGGGCCCCAAGGGTGCCCTCGCGCACACCGTCGCCGCGCCGATCGAGGTGGCACGGGCCGAGGACGGCACCATCGTGGTGACCCGTCCCAACGACGAGAACCGCAACCGTGCTCTGCACGGCCTGTCCCGCACGCTGGTCGACAACATGATCGTCGGCGTGACCCAGGGGTACATCAAGAAGCTCGAGATCAGCGGTGTCGGTTACCGCGTCCAGGCCAAGGGGAGCAACCTCGAGTTCTCCCTGGGTTACAGCCACCCGATCCTGGTCGAGCCGCCTGAGGGCATCACCTTCAAGGTCGAGAACGCGACGCGGTTCAGCGTCGAGGGCATCGACAAGCAGAAGGTGGGCGAGGTCGCGGCGAAGATCCGTAAGCTGCGCAAGCCCGACCCGTACAAGGCCAAGGGTGTCAAGTACGAGGGCGAAGTCATCCGCCGCAAGGTCGGAAAGGCGGGTAAGTAGCCATGGCATACGGACTGAAGATCGCCAAGGGCGACGCCAGGAAGCGCGTGGCGGCCAAGCGCCGGCACATCCGCATCCGCAAGAAGATCTCGGGCAGCCCCGAGCGTCCGCGCCTGGTCGTCACCCGTTCCAACCGTCACATGGTGGCGCAGGTCATCGACGACACCGTGGGCCACACCGTGGCGTCGGCCTCGTCGCTCGACGTGTCGATCCGTGGCGGCGAGGGCGACAAGAGCGCGCAGGCCAAGAAGGTCGGCGCCCTGGTCGCGGAGCGAGCCAAGGCCGCCGGTGTCGAGGCCGTCGTGTTCGACCGCGGCGGTAACAAGTACGCCGGGCGCGTCGCCGCGCTGGCCGACGCCGCCCGCGAGGCGGGGCTCAAGTTCTGAGCCGGTCCCGTCCGAGCAATCGAGAGAGGTAATTCCCATGGCTGGACCACAGCGCCGCGGTGGCGGCGCCGGTGGCGGCGAGCGGCGGGACCGTAAGGGTCGGGACGGCGGCTCCGCCGCCGAGAAGACCGCGTACGTCGAGCGCGTCGTCGCGATCAACCGCGTCGCCAAGGTTGTGAAGGGTGGTCGTCGCTTCAGCTTCACCGCGCTTGTCGTGGTGGGCGACGGTGACGGCACCGTCGGTGTCGGTTACGGCAAGGCCAAGGAGGTGCCGGCCGCCATCGCCAAGGGTGTCGAGGAGGCCAAGAAGCACTTCTTCAAGGTCCCCCGTATCCAGGGCACCATCCCGCACCCGATCCAGGGTGAGGAGGCGGCGGGCGTCGTGCTGCTGAAGCCGGCTTCCCCCGGTACCGGTGTGATCGCCGGTGGCCCGGTGCGCGCCGTGCTGGAGTGCGCGGGCATCCACGACGTGCTGAGCAAGTCGCTCGGCTCGTCGAACCCGATCAACATCGTGCACGCCACGGTGGCCGCGCTGAAGGGCCTTCAGCGTCCCGAGGAGATCGCGGCCCGCCGCGGTCTGCCCCTCGAGGACGTCGCCCCGGCGGCGCTGCTCCGCGCGCGTGCCGGAGTGGGTGCGTGATGACGCAGCTGAAGATCACGCAGGTGAAGTCCCGGATCGGGAGCAAGCAGAACCACAGGGAGACGCTGCGCTCGCTCGGGCTGCGGCGTATCAACGACGTGGTCGTCAAGGATGACCGCCCGGAGATCCGCGGCATGGCGAACACCGTGCGGCATCTCGTGACGGTCGAGGAGGTGGACTGAGATGGCGGAGCTCGCCAAGGGAACCCCTGAGAGCGCGGAGAGCGCGCCGCTCAAGCTCCACGACCTGCGTCCGGCCCCGGGCGCCAAGAAGGCCAAGATCCGGGTCGGTCGTGGTGAGGCGTCCAAGGGTAAGACCGCTGGTCGCGGCACCAAGGGCACCAAGGCTCGTTACCAGGTTCGGGCCGGATTCGAGGGTGGCCAGCTGCCGCTGCTGCAGCGCCTGCCCAAGATGAAGGGCTTCAAGAGCATCGCCCACAGGCAGTTCCAGGTGGTCAACCTGGAGCGGCTGGCGCTGCTCTACCCGGAGGGTGGCGAGGTCACCGTCGCGGATCTGGTGGCCAAGGGCGCGGTCCGGAAGAACGAGCTGGTCAAGGTGCTCGGCACCGGCGAGATCTCCGTGGCGCTGACGGTGACGGTGGATGCCGTCTCCGGCTCCGCCAGGGAGAAGATCACCGCTGCCGGCGGCACCGTCACCGAGCGTTCCTGAACCGGCGTTCGGTAGGTCGGAAACGTGAGTGACCGGGGGTGCCCGCTTCTTGGGCATCCCCGGTCAGTCGTTCCGGCCTGGCGTATCCGCCGGTAAGGTTGCGTCGGTTGCGCCTTTCCGGGGCGTAGCCGTGTCAGTCGTAGTTGTCCCCTTGTTCTGTCATTCATTGGACTTCAAGACCGAACCTCTCGCGTCGTAGGCGTGGGAGGCGCTGGAGGAGCCGTGCTCACCGCGTTCGCCCGGGCGTTCCAGACGCCCGATCTGCGTAAGAAGCTGCTCTTCACCCTGTGCATCGTCGTGGTGTTCCGGCTTGGACAGCATGTGCCGGTGCCGGGCGTCAGCTTCCAGAATGTCGATCAGTGCGTGAAGGAGGCGGACGCCGCGGGGGCGGGCTCCGGCCTGTTCGGTCTGGTCAACGTGTTGAGCGGCGGCGCGCTGCTCCAGTTGACCATCTTCGCCCTGGGGATCATGCCGTACATCACGGCGAGCATCATCCTCCAGCTGCTGGTGGTGGTGATCCCGCGGCTCGAGGCCCTGAAGAAGGAGGGCCAGGCCGGTCAGGCCAAGATCACCCAGTACACCCGCTATCTGACCATGGCGCTCGCGGTGCTCCAGGCCACCGGTCTGGTGGCGACCGCGCGCAGCGGCACCCTGTTCCCTCAGTGCACGGTGGCGAACGACATCATCCCGTCCGATTCGATCTTCACCACGCTGGTGATGGTGATCTCCCTCACCTCCGCGACCGCGCTCATCATGTGGATGGGTGAACTGATCACGGACCGGGGTATCGGTAACGGCATGTCCATGCTGATGTTCGTGTCCATCGCGGCCGGGTTCCCGGGCGCGATGTGGCAGATCAAGCAGCAGGGCAGCCTCGCCGACGGGTGGATCGAGTTCGGCGTCGTCGTCGCCTGTGGTCTGGCCATGGTGGGCCTGGTGCTCTTCGTCGAGCTGGCCCAGCGCCGGATCCCCGTGCAGTACGCGAAGCGGATGATCGGCCGGCGTTCCTACGGCGGCACCTCGACCTACATCCCGCTGAAGGTCAACCAGGCCGGTGTGATCCCGGTGATCTTCGCCTCCTCGCTGCTGTACATCCCGCAGCTGCTGGTGCAGTTCGCCGGCTCCGACGCGGGCTGGGCGGACTGGATCAACCGGTACTTCGCCAGTGGCAGCCACCCGTACTACATCGTCACGTACTTCCTGCTCATCGTCTTCTTCGCGTTCTTCTACGTGGCCATCACCTTCAACCCCGAAGAGGTGGCCGAAAACATGAAGAAGTATGGTGGTTTTATCCCGGGCATTCGGGCGGGTCGGCCGACGGTCGAGTACCTGAGCTACGTGCTGAACCGCATCACCTGGCCCGGATCGCTCTACCTCGGCCTGATCGCCCTGGTGCCCACCGTGGCGCTGGTGATGTTCGACGCTCAGCAGGACTTCCCCTTCGGTGGCACCTCGATCCTCATCATCGTGGGTGTCGGCCTGGAGACGGTGCGGCAGATCGAGAGCCAGCTCCACCAGCGCAACTACGAAGGGTTCCTCCGCTGATGCGAATCGTCCTCGTCGGTCCGCCGGGCGCGGGCAAGGGCACGCAGGCCGCGTTGCTCGCCCAGCGCCTGGACATTCCGCACATCTCCACCGGCGACCTCTTCCGCGCCAACATCAGCCAGGGCACGGAGCTCGGCCGCCAGGTCGAGTCGATCCTGCGCTCCGGTGGTCTGGTGCCCGACGAGGTCACCATCGCGATGGCCGCGGACCGGATGGCGAAGCCGGACGCCGAGGACGGATTCCTGCTGGACGGCTTCCCCCGCAACATCGGCCAGGCCAAGGCCCTGGACGCGTTGCTGGTGGAGCAGGGGCTGCGGCTCGACGCGGTGCTCGACCTGGAGGTCCCCGAGGACGAGGTGGTCAAGCGCATCGCCGGCCGCCGCACCTGCCGCAAGGACAGCAGTCACACGTTCCACGTGGAGTACAAGCAGCCGAAGGCCGAGGGCGTCTGCGACGAGTGCGGCGGTGAGCTGTACCAGCGCGAGGACGACCAGGAGGAGACCGTCCGCAAGCGGCTCGCGATCTACCACGAGGAGACCGAGCCGATCATCGACTACTACCGGGAGCAGGGCCTGGTCGTCACGATCACGGCCCTGGCCCCGGTGCCCGAGGTGACCAGGCGGGCGCTGGCCGCACTTCCCGAGCGCGCGGCCTGACGGGGAGAGGGCACTTCGTACCGATGGTGGAGATCAAGACCCCCGAGCAGATCGCGAAGATGCGGGCCGCCGGCCTGGTCGTCGCCGAGATACACCGCAGGACGGCCGAGGCCGCCGTGCCGGGCGCCAGCACCAAGGACCTGGACGACGTCGCGGCCCAGACCCTCGCGGAGCACGGCGCCAAGCCCAACTTCCTGGGCTACGGCGGCTTCCCCGCGACGATCTGCACCTCGGTCAACGACGTCGTGGTCCACGGCATCCCCGACCGGGAGACGGTCCTGAGGTCCGGCGACGTGATCTCGATCGACGCCGGCGCGATCATCGACGGCTGGCACGCGGACGCCGCGATCACGGTGCTGGTGGGCGAGGGGCACGGCGCCGAGCTCGTCGAGCTGAGCCGGGTGACCGAGGCGTCCCTGTGGGCCGGCATCGCCGCGTTCCGCAAGGGCAACCGCCTGGTGGACGTCTCCAAGGCCGTCGAGAGTTTCATCCGCCGCCAGCCCCGCCCGGCCTCCGGGAAGTACGGCATCGTCGAGGACTACGGCGGCCACGGCATCGGCAGCGAGATGCACATGGACCCGCACCTGCTGAACTACGTGGACCGCAGGCGCGGCCGCGGCCCGCGGTTCGTGCCCGGGTTCTGCCTGGCGATCGAGCCCATGATCACGCTCGGCACCCCCAAGACCCACGTGCTGGCCGACGAGTGGACCGTCAAGACCAACGACGGCACCTGGGCCTCGCACTGGGAGCACTCGGTGGCGCTCACCGAGGCGGGCCCCCTGGTGCTCACCGCTCCGGACGGCGGCCGGGCCAGGCTGGCCGAGCTCGGCGTGACGGCCGCGCCCGATCCTGTGACATAGAATCCGTTGGCTTAGTGATCTTGGTCCGGGGGAATGTTCCCCGGATAGGTCTGATTGGTCTTTTCGGGTGGGGTGCCGTACCCTGATGAGTCGGTTCTGTGCACCCTCCCCTTTGTGTGCGCGGAGCCATCCAGGTAGCCGATCCCGGAAGGTGAAGCGCTCAAGTATGGCCAAAAAACAAGGGGCCATCGAGATCGAGGGCACGGTCGTCGAGGCTCTGCCCAACGCGATGTTCAGGGTGGAGCTTCAGAACGGCCACAAGATCCTCGCGCACATCAGCGGCAAGATGCGGATGCACTACATCCGTATTCTTCCCGACGACCGGGTCGTGGTGGAGCTCTCTCCCTACGACCTGTCGCGCGGGCGGATCGTCTACCGCTACAAGTAGACCGAGACCCGGAGAACCTCAGCAGCCATGAAGGTCAGGCCGAGCGTCAAGAAGATCTGCGACAAGTGCAAGGTGATCCGCCGCCACGGCCGGGTCATGGTCATCTGCGAGAACCTGCGCCACAAGCAGCGCCAGGGCTGATCGCCGACCACCCGCACGCATCGCAGCACACTTCGCGCGACGCAATCAGAAAAAGAGAATCGCAGTCACCCGACCCCCTCGCGCCGTGAGTCGCGCGGGGACGACACCCCCGGCGGAGGCCGGGGACCCGGCTCGCCAGGCCGGGAACGGTGCTGCGGCAGACCTCCAACGATCATCAGGAGCCACGCATCATGGCACGCCTCGCAGGCGTCGACCTCCCGCGCGAAAAGCGCGTCGAGGTGGCCCTCACCTACGTCTTCGGCATCGGGCGCACCCTTGCCCAGGAGACGCTGGCCAGCACCGGGGTGAACCCGGACACCCGCGTTCGCGATCTTGTCGAGGAGGACCTCGTCAAGCTCCGCGAGTACGTGGACGCCAACATCAAGACCGAGGGTGACCTCCGTCGCGAGATCCAGGCCGACATTCGTCGCAAGGTCGAGATCGGCTGCTACGAGGGGCTGCGGCACCGCCGTGGCCTGCCCGTCCACGGCCAGCGCACCAAGACCAACGCGCGTACCCGCAAGGGCCCGCGTCGCGCGATCGCCGGCAAGAAGAAGCCGGGCAAGAAGTAGTCCGCACCGGATCACGCTCGTCCAGCGGTCCGGTAAGCAGGACCGACCACCTCCAGGGGAGATACCAAGCAGATGCCGCCAAAGGGCCGTACTGCCGGCGCCAAGAAGGTGCGCCGCAAGGAAAAGAAGAACGTCGCTCACGGGCACGCCCACATCAAGAGCACGTTCAACAACACCATCGTCTCGATCACCGACCCGTCCGGCAACGTGATCTCCTGGGCCTCGGCCGGCCACGTCGGCTTCAAGGGCTCCAGGAAGTCCACGCCGTTCGCCGCCCAGATGGCCGCGGAGAACGCCGCGCGTCGTGCCCAGGAGCACGGCATGCGCAAGGTCGACGTCTTCGTGAAGGGTCCCGGCTCCGGCCGTGAGACCGCGATCCGCTCCCTCCAGGCCACCGGCCTCGAGGTCGGCTCGATCCAGGACGTCACCCCGACCCCGCACAACGGCTGCCGCCCGCCGAAGCGCCGCCGCGTCTGAGCGAAGTGAAGTAGGAGACAAAAGACTATGGCGCGTTACACCGGGGCCGACTGCAAGCGTTGCCGTCGGGAGAAGCAGAAGCTCTTCCTCAAGGGAGCGAAGTGCGAGAGCGCGAAGTGCCCGATCGAGATCCGTCCTTACCCCCCGGGTGAGCACGGGCGCGGGCGCACCAAGGACAGCGAGTACCTGCTGCAGAAGCGTGAGAAGCAGAAGTGCGCGCGGATCTACGGTGTCCTCGAGAAGCAGTTCCGCGGGTACTACGAGGAAGCCAACAGGCAGTCCGGCAAGACCGGTGAGAACCTGCTCCGCATCCTCGAGTCCCGCCTGGACAACGTGGTCTACCGGGCCGGCTTCGCCAAGTCCCGCGACCACGCCAGGCAGCTCGTCCGGCACGGCCACATCACGGTCAACGGCCGGAAGCTCGACATCCCGTCCGCGCGGGTGTCGCCGAACGACATCATCGAGGTCCGCGAGTCCTCCCGCACCCTGACCCCCTTCCAGGTGGCCCAGGCGGAGGCCGGCGACAAGACCGTTCCGGCGTGGCTGGAGTCGGTTCCGTCGACGCTGCGGATCCTCGTCCACTCGCTGCCCGAGCGCCAGGTGATCGACACCCAGGTGCAGGAGCAGCTGATCGTCGAGCTGTACTCGAAGTAACCGGGGTGGGCGGGGTCGGCCGGTTCGGCCGGCTCCGCCCTTACCCTCGAACCATCGCTGTGTCGTCTGGTCCGGCATCAAATAGTGGGTGCCGGAGACTGGAGTCGTAACCATGCTGATCGCTCAGCGCCCCTCCCTGACCGAAGAGGTCGTCGACGAGTTCCGCTCCCGGTTCGTGATCGAGCCGCTGGAGCCGGGCTTCGGCTACACCCTCGGCAACTCGCTGCGCCGGACCCTGCTGTCCTCCATCCCCGGCGCCGCCGTCACCAGCATCCGCGTCGACGGTGTGCTGCACGAGTTCACCACCGTGCCGGGCGTCAAGGAGGACGTCACCGACCTGATCCTGAACATCAAGCAGCTGGTCGTCTCCTCGGAGCACGACGAGCCGGTCGTGATGTACCTGCGCAAGCAGGGCCCGGGTCTGGTCACCGCCGCGGACATCGCCCCGCCGGCCGGCGTCGAGGTGCACAACCCCGACCTGGTGCTCGCCTCCCTGAACAACAAGGGCAAGCTGGAGATGGAGCTGACCGTCGAGCGCGGTCGCGGCTACGTCTCCGCGGTGCAGAACAAGCAGCTCGGCCAGGAGATCGGCCGGATCCCGGTGGACTCGATCTACAGCCCGGTGCTGAAGGTCACCTACAAGGTGGAGGCCACCCGCGTCGAGCAGCGGACCGACTTCGACAAGCTGATCGTCGACGTCGAGACCAAGGAGGCCATGCGGCCGCGTGACGCCATGGCGTCCGCCGGCAAGACCCTGGTCGAGCTGTTCGGCCTGGCCCGCGAGCTCAATGTCGACGCCGAGGGCATCGACATGGGCCCGTCCCCGACGGACGCGGCGCTCGCCGCGGACCTGGCCCTGCCGATCGAGGAGCTGGAGCTCACGGTCCGTTCCTACAACTGCCTCAAGCGGGAGGGCATCCACTCGGTCGGCGAGCTGGTCGCCCGCTCCGAGGCCGACCTGCTCGACATCCGCAACTTCGGCGCCAAGTCGATCGACGAGGTCAAGGCGAAGCTGGCCGGCATGGGCCTGGCCCTGAAGGACAGCCCGCCCGGATTCGACCCGACCACCGCGGCCGACGCCTTCGGCGCCGACGACGACGGCGACACGGGCTTCGCGGAGACCGAGCAGTACTGACCGCTGGCCGCTGTGGCTTTCGCGGTGCGCCGGCCACGGCTACCGCCCGGCCACCGGCCGGGCCGCGCCGGGCCGCGCCGGGTTCGGGAGCGTAGCTCCCGGGCCTTCGGCCGGCCCGCGAGGGCCGGCCTGACATCGAGACTTCCGGGAGCTTCGCTCCCGGGCCCACCGTCACCGGTACCTGGTACGGCCGGTGCGGATCGTCTGCGGCGGGGCTCGCCGCAGGCGGGGCGTTCGGGGCTCCACCCGAGCGCCATGACTGACGTCGGTACCTGACACGGCTGGCGCAGAGACGACGGGAGAGAGATATGCCTACGCCCACCAAGGGCCGCAGGCTGGGTGGCAGCCCCGCCCACGAGCGGCTGATGATCGCGAACCTCGCCACGGCGCTGTTCGAGCACGGCCGCATCACCACCACCGTGGCCAAGGCCCGCCGGCTGCGTCCGGTGGCCGAGCGGCTGATCACCAAGGCGAAGAAGGGCGACCTGCACAACCGTCGCCAGGTGATGCAGACGATCACCGACAAGAGCATCGTGCACACGCTCTTCACGGAGATCGGCCCGAAGTTCGCCAACCGTCCCGGTGGCTACACCCGGATCACCAAGATCGGTCCGCGTCGCGGCGACAACGCCCCGATGGCCGTGATCGAGCTGGTCGAGGCCCTGACCGTGCAGCAGGCCGCCGTCGGCGAAGCCGAGGGTGCCACCCGCCGCGCGGTGAAGGAGGCCGACGAGGCGAAGGCCAACGCCGATCTGGCGAAGGCCGACGACGAGACCGAGGTCGTCAACGAGGCCGCCGACGAGGCGCCCGAGGAGACCAAGGGCGAGTCCAAGGACGAGAAGGACGCCTGATCTCCCACCCCGAGTTCGGCCCACCGGGCCCGCTCCCCTTCGGGGGAGCGGGCCCGGTGGCGTTTTCCGCACCCCTGCGTACAACCTCTATGTTGTATGCTGCTGGTGTCATACTGGCCTAGTGGGAGGCGGTGCCTCTGTATGCCGTGGGAGATCGTCGTCGTTGAGCCGGCCTTGTCATGGCTGCACAACCTCCGGCGGACCGACCGTCTCACGCTCATACAGGTCAGCAAGGCGATCACGGCGCTCCAGGAGGAGGGGCCTGCCCTCGGGCGCCCTCTCGTGGACACCATCAAGGGCTCCAGCCTGCCGAACCTCAAGGAGTTGCGCCCCGGGTCGGCAGGGGCCAGCGAGGTGCGGTTGCTGTTCGTCTTCGATCCCATCCGGCAGGCCGTGATCCTGGTCGGGGGCGACAAGGCGGGAACCTGGTCCGGCTGGTACCGGGAGGCCGTGGCGACGGCTGAGGAAGCCTACGCGCACCACCTGAAGCGCATAGCGGGAGAGGACAGGGAGCGATGACACCAGACCACTCGAAGGATCCGGAGGCCGTCTCCTGGGAGACGCTCACCGAGAAGTTCGGCTTCACCGAGGCCGAGCGTGACGAGATCACGCGTGGTGCCCAGGCGATGATCACCGCGTCCCGGGTGCACCGGCTCGCCGAACTCCGCAAGCGTCAACACACCACACAGGTGGAGGTCGCCCAGGCGATGGGTGTCACGCAGGCGCGGGTCTCGCGCATCGAGAAGGGGCAGTTGGAGCGTAGCGAGGTCGAGACGCTCGCGGCCTATGTCAAGGCTCTGGGTGGCAAGCTGAAGATCGTCGCCGACTTCGGCGACGAGTCGTACGTCCTCGGGTGATTACCACCCGGCTGCGTCCGGGTGGCGCTTCTCAGTCCAGGCCGCGGCGGCCCGGGGCCCAGAAGGGTTTGACGATGACGGACCTGCGGGGCCAGCCCAGGGTCCCGGTGAAGTGGCGGCGTACCGCCTGGCAGGTGTGGGCCTCGCCGGCGACGTAGGCCACGCCGGGTTCGGCCGGCAGGTCGAGCGCGCGGACGGCGTCGGCGAGCGGCCGGTCGTGCGTCCAGTGGAGCTCGTCGGCGCGCGGCAGGGGCAGGCGGTCCTCGGGGGCCGCCACCCCGATGGCGCCGTGGACGCGGGCGGTGGCCGGCAGGGTCCCGAGCATCGGGCGGAACGCGACCGACGCCGTCTCGTCGCCGACGAACACGTGGTAGGGCGCGTGCCGGTCGAGGACCACGCGGCCCTCGGGGCGGGTGAACGAGACCCGGTCGCCGACTCGGACGCCGCGCGCCCAGCGGACGCCGGGTCCTTCGTCGCCGTGGTCGAGGACGCACAGGTCGAGCGTGCCGGCGCGGGCGTCGTGGTCCCAGACCGAGTAGCTGCGCAGCATGTCGCGGAAGCCCGTCAGCCAGGCCCGCGCCGTGCCCGGGTCGCCGACCAGGACGCGGACGTGCTGGCCGGGCCGCCAGACCAGCTCGCGCGCGCCCGCGCCGGCCGGGCCGCCCACGCCGCCGATCCTGATCCGGCGGGTGCGGGGTGTGAGCGGGGTGACGTCCTCGACGGTTCCACCCAGCAGGAACCGGTCCCTGATCGACCGTCGGGTGGCGGGCTCGGGTTTACGCATGCCTTCACCGTGCTGGTTAATGTGCGCATGAAGTCAAGCGGCGCGGAAGTCGACATGAGCATCGGCGAGTTGGCCGGCCGGTTCGGTCTCGCGACCCATGTGCTGCGGCACTGGGAGAGCGTCGGTCTGCTCACCCCCGACCGTGCCCCCGGCGGTCAGCGGCGGTACGGCGACGACGAGCTGCGACGGGTGGCCATGATCCTGATCGGCAAGGAGGCCGGCCTCGGCCTGGGCGATCTGCGTGAACTGCTCGCCGCGGTGAACGACCTGGGGGACCGTCGGTCGCTGCTCCGGCACCACCACGCCCGGCTCGTCGAGCGGATCGCCCAGGCCCAGGCGGCCAAGCGCTTCATCGAGGAGGTGCTGGAGTGTCCGCTGTCCTTCGACGAGTGCCCGCGCGCCAGGGCGGAGATCGAGGCGCGCATCCCCCCGGCCTGAGGGCGCGGCCGGCGGTCAGGCCGAGGGCGGCGTCACGGCCAGCACCACCTTGCCGGCGACGCGGCGGTCCAGGAGGTCCTGGGCCGCTTCGGTGACGTCGGCCCAGTCGCCGCGCCGGTCGACCTCGGGGGAGAGGCGGCCGGCGGCGAGGAACGCGAGGAGGGTGGCGAGGTCGGGGCCGACCTCGTGGACGTCGCCGAAGGTGCTCATCGTCTTGGCCCGGCCGATGGAGAACAGCGCGTACGGGTCGAAGACGGCCGGCAGGTCAGAGGCCCAGCCGATGTTCTGGACCATGCCGCCGTGCGCCAGCAGCCGCCAGGCCGCCGCCAGTTGTGGGCCGCCCACGGTGTCCAGGACCAGGTCGAGCGGGCCCTCGACGCCGTCGAGGCCGACGGCCACCTGATGGGCGCCGAGTTCGCGCAGCCCCGCCGTGCGGGCCGGGGAGCCCACCGAGGCGATGACGTGGGCGCCGCCGAGCGCCGCCAGTTGGATCGCGTAGCGGCCGACGCCGCCGGCCGCGCCGGTGATCAGGACGCGGCGCCCCAGGATGTCCCGGCTGCGCAGCGTGCGCAGCGCGGTGACGCCGGCCATCGGGAGGGCGGCGGCGTCGGCGAGGTCGACACCCTCGGGGACGACGGCCACCGCCGTGGTGTCGACGGCCATCCGTTCGGCCCATGCCCCGGCGCCGAAGGCCGCGACCCTGGCCCCGACGGGCGGCCCGCCGCCGTCGGCGGCGGCGCGGACGACGACGCCGGCCGCGTCGTAGCCGTGCACCGTGCCCGGCGGGCGCCGGCCGGCGAACTGGACCTCGCCCCGGTTGAGGGAGAGGTGGCGGACGTCGAGCAACAGCTGGTTCGGTGCCGGCTCCGGCTCGGGGGCGCTGCCGAGGCGCAGCGAGCCGGGTGCGTCGGGGTCGACGATGAGCGCACGCATGGGGAGGGACCTCCTGGGGACGAGCGACCGATACGGACTGTCGGTCCGCTTGGTCGGGTACGGTAGCATAACCGGACCGACAGTCCGCCGCCGTTTCGAGATCGCGAGAGATCGCGCGAGATCGCGTGAAGGAGCCCCATGGCCGAGCGTGCCGACGCGGCCCGTAACCGCCGCGCCGTGCTGGACGCCACCGAGCGGCTGCTGGTCGAGGGCGGCGGCGACCACGTCTCGATCGACCGCGTCGCCGCGCTCGCCGGCGTCGGCAAGGGCACCGTCTTCCGCCGCTTCGGCAGCCGCGCCGGCCTGCTCCAGGCGCTGCTCGAGGAGCGCTCGCGCGAGCTGCGTGCGGCCGTCGGGTCGGGGCCACCCCCGCTCGGCCCGGGCGAGGCGTCCCCCCGCGAGCGGCTGCTCGCCTTCCTCGACGGCCTCGGCGCGATCGCCGAGCGCAACGCGGTGCTGTTCGCTGCCCACGAGCAGGCGTGCGCGGAGGACAGGTACGCGGACCCCAGCTACCGCTTCTGGCACGCCCACCTCGCCGGCCTGCTCGCCGCCGAACGCCCGGACGCCGACGCCGACTTCCTCGCTCACGCGCTGCTCGCCACCTTCGACGGCGACCTGATCCGCCACCTCACCCCGGCGGACGACCCCCGTTACTTCACCCGTTCCGTGCAGCGGATGGCGCTCGACGTGCTGCGGCGCGACTGAGCCGAGAAATTCTCGAATCCGTCCGCCCGTCGTGTCGATCGGCCGCGCCGCCGTTCGACCTGGGGATGAGAGGGTCGGGAACGGCGACCCGGAGACGCGAAGTCGAGGAGACGATCGACGATGGCGAAGTACATGCTGATCATGCGTGGCACCGACGAGTCCATGGCCGCGATGATGGAGACGCCCTTCGAGGAGATGCTGGAGCGCATGGGGCGCTTCAACGAGGAGCTGATCAGGGCCGGGGTGCTCGTCGCCGCCGAGGGGTTGGACGACCCGTCCCAGGGCGTGGTGGTCGACTTCGGCGGCGAGAAGCCGGTGGTCACCGACGGCCCCTACGGCGAGACGAAGGAGCTGTTCGGCGGCTTCTACCTGCTGGACGTGGCGTCCAAGGAGGAGGCCGTCCAGTGGGCCAAGCGGATCCCGGCGATCCCCGGCTCGAAGTGCGAGATCCGGCGCGTGCCGTCCATCGACGAGTTCCCGCAGGACAACGAGTGGATCGTCAGGGAGCGGGCGTGGCGCGAGCGGACGGGCCAGCTCTGAGCGCTGGAGGGGCGGCGCGGGTCGTCGAAGCCGTCTGGCGCATCGAGTCGGCCCGGATCGTCGGCGCGCTGGCCCGCTACACCGGCGACTTCGCGCTCGCCGAGGACGTCGCGCAGGAGGCGCTGGCGGAGGCGCTCGTCTCCTGGGCGCGGGACGGCGCGCCGGCGAACCCGGTGGGCTGGCTGCTCGCGACGGCCCGCCGCCGCGCCATCGACGCGTTCCGCCGGCGGTCGGCGCTGGACGAGCGGTACGCGCTGCTGGCCGGCCAGCTCGCCGAGGGCGAGACGACGTCCGGCGCGGCGTCGCCGCCGAGGGACGGCTCGGCCGAGCTGCCGTGGGACCCGGACCGGGTCGACGACGACGTCCTGGCGCTGATCTTCGTCGCCTGCCATCCGGTGCTCTCGCCCGAGGCCCGGGTGGCGTTGACGCTGCGCACGGTCGGCGGTCTGTCGAGCGAGGAGATCGCCCGGGCGTTCCTGGTGCCCGTGCCGACGGTCCAGGCGAGGATCACCCGGGCGAAGAAGACGATCGCCGCGGCTCGGGTGCGGTTCGAGCCGCCGCCGGCCGAGGAGCGGCGGGCGCGGCTCGGCGGCGTGCTGAGCGTGCTGTACGTGATCTTCACCGAGGCGTCGACGGCCACCGGCGGGGATCGGCTGCTGCGCGCGGAGCTCGGGTACGAGGCGATCCGGCTGGCCAGGACGCTGGTCGCGCTGCTGCCCGAGGAGCCGGAGGCGCACGGGCTGCTCGCGCTCTGCGAGCTCACCGCGGCGCGCTTCCCGGCCCGGGTCGGTCCTGACGGCGAGGCGGTGCTGTTGGAGAACCAGAACCGTGGGCTCTGGGACCGGTCGGCGATCCGCCGCGGCCTGGCCGCGCTCGGCCGGGCGGCGACCGTGGGGCGCGGCCAGGGCCTCGGCCCGTACGGGTTGCAGGCGGCGATCGCGGCCTGCCACGCGGCGGCCGCGTCCGTGGCGGAGACCGACTGGGAGCGGATCGTGCTGCTCTACGAGGCGCTCGGCCGGGTGGCGCCGTCGCCCGTGGTGGAGCTGAACCGGGCGGTGGCCGTCGCCATGGCGAGCGGCCCTGGGCCGGCGCTGGCGCTGGTGGACGAACTGGCCGTCTCGGGGCGGCTGTCGGGGTCGCACCTGCTGCCGAGCGTGCGCGGCGAGCTGCTGGCGCGGCTCGGCCGCGGTGCCGAGGCCCGGGCGGAGCTGGAGCTGGCGGCCCGGCTGTGCGGCAACGTCCGTGAGCGGGCGGTCCTGCTGGGGAAGGCCGCCGCGCTCACGGAGTGAGCGTCGGTGCCCGCCCTCAGGGGAGGGGAGCGGGCACCGACGCGCTCTGGGGGTGTGGCTCAGGCCTTCCAGGTTCCGTAGTCGTGGTACTGGAGCCCGTACCTGTTCTTCAGCGAGACCGTGAACCGGTAGTAGCGGCCCTCGACCAGGTCGTACCCGTTGGACGCGCGGTGGGTCTTGCAGTTCCCGTTTCCGCCGATGCTGAACTCGTCGACGTTGTAGCCGTGCACCGTGTCGTAGACCTGCACGTTGACCGCCCACCCGTCGGCCTCGATGTCGCAGATCTGGACGACGTCCCCGTAGGACGCGAAGCGGAGACGACCGCCCGGGTCTCCGTCGTCGGTGTGCATCTGGTGGTCCCAGTCCACGGCCGAGGCGCTGGGCGAGGCCAGCACCGGCATCACCAGCGCGGCAAGGGCGATGACGAACGCGCGCAGGGCGGTTCTCTTCGATGGCTTACGCACAACGAGTTCCTTTTCTGCCATGTTCACCCGTGGTCGGCGGGTTGGCGAGAGCGTAGCCTCAGGGTTTTCGCTTGTAAAGAAAGCGAGTTGAGTATTTCTGTGGCCCTGAGGGTTGGGTGTGCCGTCGCTACCTCAAATCTTCCTCAAGAGCAGGAGGTTTGTCCGTGAAGGCGGTATCTCGGCGGGACTGGGCGATCATCCCCCGTTGCTGGGTTGGCTATTCGCGAGAGCGAATAGCGCTATTCGTTATTCCAGCCTTCAATCAAGCGGGCGCCTCGGCTGTCGGCGACCCGGAGGGTGTCTTCGAGCGAGGCGGCGGTTCGCTGGAGCGCGACGCGAAGCGTGAGCGGTCCGGCGGTCGGAATGCCGAGAACGCGTTCGGCGTGCCCGAGCGCGTTGGCGCCGAACCGGAGTTGGTCCTCCTCGGCCCGGTCCGCGATCCGCGCGATCCGTCCGGGCTCGGCGTCGTCGCCGCTGAGGTAGCACGGCTTGCCCTCCGGCGACTCCCAGGGCAGCAGTCGCAGCCCCGAGTCCGAAAGTGGACGGTCGCGCTCACGGTCGTAGCTCATCTGTCGTTCGGCTCCCTTGCCGTCGTCCTTGCCGTGGTCACACGTGAGGCCCTATTGCCCAGCGTGGCCCCACGCTTACAGACTGCCGTCAGCGCGTCACGGTCGGAAGCCGCCGGAGCTCTCCGGGCGCGCTGTCAAGAGAGGAGACCGGACAGTGGCCAACGACGCGACCGAGCCGATGATGACGCGGCGCAAGTACGGCGAGGAGCTGCGGCTGCGGCGGGAGGCCGCCGGGCACACGCAGCAGTCGCTCGGCGAGGCGGTGATCATGTCCCCCTCGATGATCGCCCACATCGAGGCGGGCCGACGCCGGCCGCGTCTCGAGGACGCGAAGCGGCTCGACAGGGAACTGGACACCAACGGCTTCTTCGAGCGGTGGCTCCCCACGTTGGACGAGGCCCAGTTCGCGCCGCACTTCATGGAGGCGGCCGAGTCGGAGAAACTGGCGGAGGTCATCGAGGAGTACGCGGCGGGCGCCGTGCCGGGGTTGTTGCAGACGGCGGACTACGCCCGTGCCATCAACCTGGGCGCTGAACCCAACATCCAGGCCAAGGAACTTGACCAGCGCGTCGTCAACAGGATCGGCCGGGCCAGGATCTTCGACAACCCGATGAAGCCGAGGATGTGGGCCATCCTGAGCGAGGCGGTACTCCGCACCGTCGTCGGCGGCCCGGTGGTGATGGCGCAACAGCTCCGCCACATCGCCGGGTTGATCCGCTCCGGCCGCGTCCAGGTCCAGGTGCTCCCGTTCTCGGCCGGGGCCCATCCGCTCACCGACAACAGGCTGAAGCTGATGCGGTTTCCCGACGGTCCCGAAGAGGCGTACTTCGAGGTGTTGTACACCGGTGCACTCACCGACGAACCAGCGCTCGTAAGGCGCTACCGGCAAGCCTATGATCTGGCCAGGGCCGCCGCGCTCCCACTGATGGCGTCCCTGGAGCTGATCGAGTCGGTGGCGGAGGAATACGAGAATGCGGTGCACAAGCATCCCTGACGCGTCCGTGATCCCGGCGTGGCGCAAGTCCAGCTACAGCCTGGGCGACAATGGCAACTGCCTTGAGGTGGCCGCCTGGCGCAAGTCCAGCTACAGCCTCGGCGACAACGGCGACTGCGTCGAGGTCCGTGACGACTTCCCCGGGGCCGTTCCCGTCCGGGACAGCAAGAACCCGACCGGCCCGGCGCTGCTCGTCGCGGAGACGAGCTGGTCCGGGTTCGTCGCGGCGGTGCGCGCCGGTTCGTTCTGACCTTCATCGATCGGCGGGAACCGGTCGGCTCGACGCCGCGTGTTGTGCGACGACGTATGGGCGTAGAGGGGGGAGCTTCGCATGGCGCGGCCGTCTGACTGGAGTCCGGTCGACATGGACTCGGATCCGACGCCGGGCCACCCGGACGAGGTGAGGGAACTCGCCGACACACTCCAGGACTTCGCGGACGACGTCGCCGAAGCGCTGGGCCGGGTGCGGGGGATGTCCGAGGATCGGGCCGTGCTCGACTGGGCCGGCCTGTCCGCTGAGGCGTTCCGGTCGGAGTTCGACGGGGTGCCGGGCAATCTGGAGAAGCTTGAGACGTCGTATGGCATGGCGGCTCAGGCGTTGGGGACGTACTGGCCGAAGCTGGAGACGGCGCAGGGCATGGCCGACCGGGCGTTGGACCGCGCCATCTCGGCCCAGACGGACCTGTCCTCGGCGCAGTCGGCGCTCTCCGACGCGCAGGACTGGGTGTCCCGGGCCGGTGACGAGGCCGACCGGCTGGAACGTGAGGGCGAGCGGGAGGACGTGGAGCCGCCCTCCGAGGCGGACGTCCGGGCCGCGACGCGGGACGCGACCGCCGCCGGCCAGGCGGCCTCGGACGCGCAGGGTCGGGTGGACTCGGCCGAGGAGGCGCTGTCCGCCGCGCGGGAGTTGGCCCGGCAGGCGAAGGAGATGCGGGAGGACGCGGCCCGTGCCTGCGCGGACGACCTGGACGAGGCGTCGGACGCCGGTATCCAGAACCGTCGTTGGTGGGAGGACGCGGTCCACTGGGTGTCCGAAAACTGGGACACCATCGTCGAGGTTTGCAAGGTCGTCGTCGCGGTGCTGGGCATCGTGGTGATGATCATCGGCGGCCCGCTGGCCTGGGTCGTGCTGGCCGCCGCGCTCGTCGTCCTCGCCGACACGCTCATCGACTACGCCAACGGCCGGGCGACCCTCCTCGACGTGGCCTTCGCCGCCCTCGACTGCATCCCCGGCATGAAGGGCATCACCACCCTCGGCGGCCTCGCCGCCGGCTTCCGCCGGGTCGCGCGCGGTGGCTTGGCGGAGATGGCCGGAGGTGTCCGGGCGATGAGCGGCGGACTTCGCCGGTCCGCTCGGATGGCTGGTGGGCAGATCCGCTATGGAGACCTGACGCCGAAGGCCAGAAACCTGGTCCGCAGGCTCGAAGGGGAGGGGCACATCCGGATTCGCGCGGGTGAGGTGAACGTCTCCCACCTGGCGGAACTCCAGCGGTTCAGTGGGGTCGAGCACGCGATCATCCAGAACCCGGCCGGCGAGTTGCGGATGTTCCGTGGCACGGAGGTCACATCGGCCATCCCGCGGGATCTTCGCGGACAGGGTTACGACTTCATCGCCCACACGCACCCTGAGGACCGACTGCCTGGACCGCCCACCGATATCGAGCGTTACCAGGGGATCAGTAACAGCATGACCAGAGACCTTGAGAACAAGTTCTCCAGTCACGTCGAGGTCGTTGTCAGCAGGAACGACAATATGCGGTTCTTCGACGGGGACGGGATCCTCGACATTCCGGCCGGAGACTTGCCGGCGAACGGTCCGGTGAATGATCGTGGGTTCATTGTGCCTGTGCCCGGAATCGGCTGACTGCTACCCTTCGACGAGCGAGAAAGGCCCGAGGGACATGGAAGAAGGCGTCACGTCATGCCGAATCTGTGGACGGTTCGTCCTGCAGATTCCGGGCTGGACCACCTACGTCCAGAGTTACTGGCTGCTCCGCGCGGCCTGGCGAACAGAGCCCCGCTTCTTCCACGGTGCGCTGCACTTCTCCTGCTTGGGCGAGTGGGAGCACAAGGCGTCCTTCGGCGAGGAGTTGGCGGACATCCTCACGGGGCGGGGGCGCTCGATCACGGTTGAGGCCGAAGGTGCGCAACATACTCTGGAGCAGCCCGGTCTCTACTACAGCGAGCTGATCCATCGGGACCAGGATTGCGTGATCTATCGCAACACGTCCACGGACCGGTGGCTGGTGCTTGACCGGCGGGGGCCGTGGTTCTTCCTGGACGCCGAGCAGTTGCGGGCGCTTGCTCAAGAACTGCCCGCGCGGGCCGAGGGGGACGGGGAGAGGGTCAGGATTCCGGAAGAGCGTGACGCGGTGGGCGAGGCAGAAGCGCTACCGGAGTTGCTCGATTCCCTTGGAGTCCTTGACCGCTATCCCGGCCTCCTGGAGCACGGGGCCCCCGACTATCAGTTCTGGGGTTACCACCCGAAGAAGCGTGTGCTCGAGTTCTCCGTCGCGGTCAACCTTCCACTGCCCGTCTCGGCAACCAAGTTCCTCGCGGGGTACGCGCGGGATTACGAGCCTCTCGACTTCGGCGAGGCCGAGTAACGAACGATCCCCCTCACGCGGCGAGTTGGGCCGGTTCGGGCGGCTTGGGGGCCGCGGCGGTCCAGAGGGGGCGGCCGATGAGGAGCCACAGGAGCCAGAGGGCGGTGGCCAGGCCGGCCAGGCCCAGCGCGGTGTTGGTGGCGAGTTCCCGCAGGGGGGTGGGTTCGAGGGTGGCCTTCTCGACCCAGTAGGGGCCGCCCCACGTCCAGTCCATCGGGGCGCCCTCGATCAGGTGGACCCAGGTGGTCCAGCCGATGATGCGGCAGGCGCCGTAGACGAAGTAGGCGCGGTAGAGGGCCAGGAGGACGCGGTCGGAGAGGTGGAGGCGGCGGCGGAACCAGCCCCAGGCGGGGTCGGAGGGGACGACCTCCTCGAAGAAGTAGCGGGCCCGCAGGGCCCGGAAGCCGAGGAGGGCCAGGGTGAGCCAGAACAGGTCCCAGACCAGGCCGAGGCTGCCGTAGTAGGCGGCGGCGTCGCCGTAGCGGCCGGCCTGGGCCGCGTAGGCCCACATGCCGGTGCTGTACTGCTGCGTGGTGAAGGGGAAGAACAGCATCGTGCCGACGCTGTCGAAGATGTCGGTGAGCACGTGCGCCGCCGTGCCGACGGCGAGGCCGAGGGCCCACTCGCGGCTCCTGAAGAGCCGGAGCACCAGCAGGCCGAGGACGGCGGCGAACAGTAATGAGTGGGTGAAGCCGGCGCCCGGCCAGCCTCTGTGGTACTCCCAGGGGTTCTCCGGCCGGATCACCAGGTTGCCCAACTCGATGCCGTAGACCGGCAGTTTGGTGAGCATGTCGGGGGCGAGGCAGCCGGTGAGGATGGCCAGGATGGACACCTTGGTCCTGATGTGCTTGTGGAGCAGGTAGGACTCCAGCTCGTGCGCCGCCCAGCTCATGGCGCGTCGCCCTCGCGGTCGGCGAGGTGGTCGGCGAGGTGGCCGGCGGCGGCCACGCACAGGACGCAGATGGCCGGGCCGACCAGCCAGTTGAGGACGGGCGTGGTGAACAGGGCCCCGCCGACGACCAGGATCAGCGCGGCCACGGCGTAGCCGATCGCCTCGGGCGGTCCTGTCCGGTGCGGCGGTTCGGAGAGCGGTTCTGGCATGGGCCGGAGCATACCAAGTATGTACTAAGTATCTACCGGGTATGTGGGGTGGAGTGCCGCCGGTCTGGGAGGATCGGAGCCGTGAGTGACGAGGTTGCGGCGGGTGCTGTTCGGGTTCGGCTCGATCTTTCTTACGACGGGCACGACTTCTCCGGCTGGGCGCGGCAGGAGGGCCTGCGCACCGTCCAGGGCGAGTTGGAGGAGGCGCTGCGGATCGTGACCAGGTCGCCGCGCCGGTTCGAGCTGACCGTCGCGGGGCGCACGGACGCCGGCGTGCACGCGCGCGGGCAGGTGGCGCACGTGGACCTGCCGGAGGCCGTCTGGCTCGAGCAGCGGGACCGGCTCGTGCGGCGGCTGGCGGGGCGGCTGCCGAGCGACGTCCGGGTGTGGCGCGCGACGGAGGCGCCGCCGCACTTCAACGCGCGGTTCTCGGCGATCTGGCGGCGCTACGCGTACCGGGTCAGCGACCACCCGGGCGGCGTCGACCCGCTCCAGTACGCCTCGGTGCTCTGGCACAACTGGCCGCTCGACGTGGCGGCGATGAACGCGGCGTCCGAACTGCTGCTCGGCGAGCACGACTTCGCGGCGTACTGCAAGAAGCGCGAGGGCGCCACGACGATCCGCACGCTGCGCGCGCTGCGCTGGGAGCGGCGGCCCGACGGGGTGGTCGAGGGCACGGTCGAGGCCGACGCGTTCTGCCACAACATGGTGCGCTCGCTGGTCGGCGCGCTGCTGTTCGTCGGGGACGGGCACCGGCCGGCCGACTGGCCGGGCAAGGTGCTGGCCGGCCGGGTGCGCGACTCGGCGGTGCACGTCGTGCGGCCGCACGGGCTGACCCTGGAACAGGTGGCCTACCCGCCGGACGACCGACTCGCGGCCCGCAACCGGGAGGCACGGAACGTGCGTTCGCTGCCGAGCGGCGCTTCAGGAGCCTGAGGCGCCGCTCGACGGAACGGCCGGGTCAACCGTTGTTGCGGTCCTCGACGATCGCCGAGGCGGACGCGGACGCCTGGGCCTCGCCCCGCTGGATGATCCGCGCGAAGGCGTGGTCGTTGCCGTCCCGCGCGGCCTGCTGGGCCGGCGTGCCGTCGCCGCTGTCCGGGGAACCGTCGCTGTTGCCGGCGATGGCGAAGTAGGTGTAGCGGCCGACCTGGTTGTTGGTGGTGCGGCAGCCGCCGCGCTGGCAGAAGGCGGGGGCGTCACCGCCGGTCAGCGGCTGGAGGTTGCCGGCCGCGCTCTCCCGGGCGGCGGCCGCGTCCTCCTCGGTCGGGAACTGCGCGACGCCGACGGTGACGGCCACGCCGTCCGCCGTGTAGGTGGCGCGCAGCAGGGACGCGCAGCCGTGCTCGGTCAGCACCGCGGCGAGTTCGTCCGAGGCGGCGCCGGCGCAGCCCTCGGTGGCGTCGGTGGCGGCCTGCGCGTACGAGCGACCCTCTATCTCCATGGCGTCGCCGAAGAAGGACTCGACCTCGAAGGGCGCGATGTCCTTGTCGGCGTCGGAGATGAACTCCTGGGGCTGGGGGAGCGGGGGCAGGGTGGTCTCGTCGAACGCCCCGTCGTCGCTCGCGGTGCCCGTCGGCTCGTCCGGCAGCTCGGTGTTCTGGCCGCCGGACGCGGACGAGCCGCCGTCCCCGCCCTGGTTGACGATGGCCAGCGCCACCACGGTGCCCACCGCGGCCGCCGCCAGCGCGCTGCCGACGACGAGCCACCCGCGTTTGCGCGAGCGGTTCCGCTCCGCGTCGGCGGCGAGCGCGCTCCAGTCCGGCGTGTTCGAACCCCCGGGGACCCACTGGGGTCCCCCCTGCCCGTAACTCATGGGCGGCAGTTTACGGGGGGAGCCGCCGATCCGGTCAGCTGATGTTCTCGTATCCGGGACGAAGGGGGGGCGGCGGCGAAAACCGGTGGGGTGCCAGCGGCCCGGCGCGGCAGACTGCCCCCATGGGACATGTCGAGGTGGCGCACCTGGAGTACCTGCTACCGGACGGGCGGGTGCTGCTCGACGACGCGTCGTTCCGGGTGGGGGAGGGCGAGGCCGCCGCGCTGGTCGGGGCCAACGGCGCCGGCAAGACGACGCTGCTGCGGCTGGTCGCCGGGGAGCTGCGCCCGGCCGGCGGCACCGTCACCGTCAGCGGCGGGCTCGGCGTGATGCCGCAGTTCGTCGGGTCGGTGCGGGACGACCGCACCGTCCGCGACCTGCTGGTCTCCGTCGCGCCCCCGGAGCTGCGGCGGGCCGCGACCGCCGTGGACGAGGCCGAGCTGGCCGTGATGGAGCGGGACGACGAGGCGGCGCAGCTCGCGTACGCGCAGGCCCTCGCCGACTGGGCCGAGGTCCGCGGCTACGAGGCCGAGACCCTCTGGGACATGTGCACGGTGGCCGCGCTCGGCACGCCGTACGACAAGGCCCAGTGGCGGCGGGTGCGCACGCTCTCCGGCGGCGAGCAGAAACGGCTGGTCATCGAGGCGCTGCTGCGCGGCGGCGACGAGGTGCTGCTGCTCGACGAGCCCGACAACTACCTCGACGTGCCGGGCAAGCGGTGGCTCGAGGAGCGGCTGCTGGAGACCAGGAAGACCGTGCTGTTCGTCTCGCACGACCGCGAGCTGCTGGCCCGCGCCGCCCGCCGGATCATCAGCGTCGACCCCGGGGCCGAGAGTTCGGACGTGTGGACGCACGGCGGCGGCTTCGGCACCTACCACGAGGCGCGGGAGCGGCGCTTCGAGCGGTTCGAGGAGCTGCTGCGGCGCTGGGAGGAGAAGCGGGCCCAGCTGAAGCGGCTGGTGCTCGACATGCGGCAGTACGCGGCGAACAGCGACGTGATGGCGTCCCGGTACAAGGCCGCGCAGACCAGGCTGCGGAAGTTCGAGGAGGCCGGCCCGCCGCAGCGGCCGCCGCGCCGGCAGGACATCAGGATGCGGCTGCGCGGCGGCCGCACCGGGCTGCGGGCGGTGACCTGCGAGGGGCTGGAGCTGACCGGCCTGATGCGCCCCTTCGACCTGGAGGTCTTCTACGGGGAGCGGGTCGCGGTGCTCGGCTCGAACGGCTCCGGCAAGTCGCACTTCCTGCGGCTGCTCGCCGGCGACGGCGACGTGGCGCACACCGGCGCCTGGAAGCTGGGCGCCCGCGTGGTGCCAGGGCACTTCGCGCAGACTCACGCCCATCCGGAGCTGATCGGCAGGACGCTGCTCGACATCCTGTGGACCGAGCACGCCAGGGACCGCGGCGCCGCCACCTCGGCGCTGCGCCGCTACGAGCTCGACCGGCAGGCCGAGCAGCCCTTCGACCGGCTCTCCGGCGGGCAGCAGGCCCGCTTCCAGATCCTGCTGCTCGAACTGGCCGGCGTCACCGCGCTGCTGCTCGACGAGCCGACGGACAACCTGGACCTGGAGAGCGCCGAGGCGCTGCAGGACGGGTTGGAGGCGTTCGAGGGCACGGTGCTCGCGGTGACGCACGACCGCTGGTTCGCGCGCTCCTTCGACCGGTTCCTGGTGTTCGGCGAGGACGGTGTGGTGCGCGAGACGTCCGAGCCGGTCTGGGACGAGCGGCGGGTCGCGCGGGAGCGTGGCTGAGGAGTCGGCGGAGGTGGCCGGACAGGGGTCGGGAGGGGGGCCGCGAGCGGGCCGGACGGGGGCCGGATGGGGGTCGTTTTGACCCGTCCGTGGCTGGGACGGTAACCTGCGGCGTTGGAAAACTTATGCGTATGGCTGTCTCGATCTCACGTGAGGGGCCTGCGCCGGTCTACCAGGATGGTTGCCAGCGGCCAGCACCCGGTTTGCGTCACCGCGGTGTCGGCCTTCTCTGTTGTGATCGTCGGGTGGCCTTGTCAGGAACCATTCACGAAGAAGCGAAGGCTACGACCCGTGCGTACGTTCAGCCCCAAGCCCGGCGACGTCCAGCGTCAGTGGCACGTCATCGACGCGACCGATGTCGTGCTCGGCCGCCTGGCCTCCCAGGCCGCCACCCTTCTCCGGGGCAAGCACAAGCCGGTGTACGCGCCGCACGTTGACACTGGTGACTTCGTCATCATCGTCAACGCCGACAAGGTGCACCTGTCCGGCAACAAGCGGACCCAGAAGCTGGCCTACCGGCACTCCGGTTACCCCGGCGGTCTGCGGTCCGTCCGCTACGGCGAGCTGCTGGAGAAGAACCCGGAGAAGGCCGTCGAGAAGGCCGTCAAGGGCATGCTCCCCAAGAACACCCTGGGCCGTCAGATGTTCTCCAAGCTCAAGGTGTACGCCGGCCCCGAGCACCCGCACGGTGCTCAGCAGCCGGTGGCGTTCGAGATCACCCAGGTCGCGCAGTAGTCCCGGCCACCCCTAAGACGAGAGATATCTGAGGAGAATCGTGGCCGAGCCCACCCCTGAGACCCTTGACGCCGAGGTTCCCGAGGTCGAGGAGTACACCACCGAGAGCGCTCCCGAGCAGTTCGCCGGCGACGGCGAGGACGCCTCGGCGCGCTTCGGCGACCCGCTGCCGGGCGCCGGCACCGGGCGTCGCAAGAACGCGATCGCCCGCGTCCGGATCATCCCGGGCAGCGGCAAGTGGAAGATCAACGGGCGCACCCTCGAGGGCTACTTCCCCAACAAGGTGCACCAGCAGTCCGTCAACGAGCCGTTCAAGATCCTCGAGCTCGACGAGCGGTACGACGTCGTCGCCCGCATCTCCGGCGGCGGCATCTCCGGCCAGGCCGGCGCGCTGCGCCTCGGCGTGGCCCGTGCCCTCAACGAGGCGGACGTCGACAACAACCGCGCCCCGCTGAAGAAGGCCGGCTTCCTGACCCGCGACGCCCGCGCGGTCGAGCGGAAGAAGGCCGGTCTGAAGAAGGCCCGCAAGGGGACGCAGTACAGCAAGCGCTAATCGAGCCCACCCCGCTAATCGGGGGGAGTTCCCAGGCGCCCCGGCAGCACTCCGTGCTGTCGGGGCGTTCCTTTTATAGGGTTAACGGGCCCGGTGAACGGTCGTGGACGGTCGGTTGGGTTGACCGCTTCGGTTGACCGCTTCGGTTGACGGGCTTAACTTGACGGGCTCGGTTGAGGGCTTGGTTGACGGGCCGGAACCCGGTCCGTCGTCTGTGAAATCTCGGAGGAACAACCGTGGGACGACTCTTCGGAACGGACGGGGTACGGGGTGTAGCCAACGCCGATCTGACGGCCGAGATGGCTCTCGGTCTGTCGGTCGCGGCGGCGACCGTGCTCGCGCGCGCGGGGAGCGTCCAGAGTGAGCGGAACGACGGGGACGACCGGAGCGAAGGGGAGGGCGGACGGCGGCCGATGGCGGTCGTCGGGCGCGACCCGCGGGCGTCCGGGGAGTTCCTGGAGGCGGCCGTGGTGGCCGGCCTCGCCAGCGCCGGCGTCGACGTGGTGCGGGTCGGCGTGCTGCCGACCCCGGCCGTGGCGTACCTGACCGGCTCGCTGCGCGCCGACTTCGGCGTGATGCTCTCCGCCAGCCACAACCCGATGCCGGACAACGGCATCAAGTTCTTCGCGGCCGGCGGCCACAAGCTCGCCGACGAGCTCGAGGACCGGATCGAGACCGCCTACCGGGACCACGCGAGCGGCGAACCGTGGGCCCGCCCGGTGGGCGCCGGCGTCGGGCGGGTCACCGACTACGACGAGGGCTTCGACGCCTACGTCTCGCACCTGGTCTCCGTGCTGCCGAACACGCTGACCGGGCTCCGGGTCGTCGTCGACGCGGCGCACGGCGCGGCCTCCCGCGTCGCGCCCGAGGCGTTCGCGCGGGCCGGCGCCGAGATCATCACGATCGGCGCCGAGCCGGACGGCCTCAACATCAACGACGGCTACGGCTCCACGCACCTCGACGCGCTGCGGACCGCCGTGCTGGCGCACGGCGCCCACCTCGGCATCGCGGTCGACGGCGACGCCGACCGCTGCCTGGCCGCCGACGCGGCGGGTGGGGAGGTCGACGGCGACCAGATCCTCGCCGTGCTGGCGCTCGCCATGCGCGAGGCCGGCACGCTGGCCGAGGACACCGTCGTCGCCACGGTGATGTCCAACCTCGGCTTCACGCTCGCCATGGAGCGGGAGGGGCTCCGACTCCGGCAGACCTCGGTCGGCGACCGCTACGTGCTGGAGGAGATGAAGCGCGGCGGCTACTCGCTCGGCGGCGAGCAGTCGGGACACGTGATCGTCTCCGACCACGCGACGACGGGCGACGGCACCCTGACCGGCCTCCTGCTGGCCGCCAGGGTGGCCGCCACGGGGCGGCCGCTGGCCGAGCTGGCCGGCGTGATGGAACGGCTGCCGCAGGTGCTGATCAACGTGCCCGACGTGGACCGCACGCGCGTGCGGGACTCGCGCGAGCTGGCCGAGGCCGTGACGGAGGCCGAGCGCCAGCTCGGCGAGACGGGCCGCGTGCTGCTGCGGCCCTCCGGGACGGAGCCGCTGGTACGGGTGATGGTGGAGGCGGCGGATCCGGCGCAGGCGCGGACGGTGGCGGCGGGTCTTGCCGACGCGGTGAAGTCGGCGCTGGGGTAGGGGTTTCGCCCACCCACCCGCCCTTTCCGTTCCGCTGCCGCGCCGCGCTCCGCGCGGGGGTGTGCGCTGCGCTGCGCGCCGCAGCGGGCCTGGGCCTCCAGCGGGGCTCCGCCCCGCGGGGCCGGGCGGCGCAGCCGCGGTTGTTTGCGCCCTGCGGGCGTGCCGCGCCCACCCACCCGCCCTCGCGGGTGGCTTGCGCGGCAGCGGCCTGCGGCCCGGCGGCGTAGCCGCCGGGCCGGGCCCGCGCCCCCTGGGCGGGGGCGTGGGCACACCCACGCCCCTGGCGGGGCGGAGCCCCTCCGGGCCCCGGGCCCGTGGCCCGGAGGGCCGGGGCCCCACCGCGCGCAGCGCGGAAAAGGGCTCGTGGGGGCACCTCCCTGGGGGCCGTTAGCTGGGGGAGGGTGGGGAAAACCCCGCGCGGAGCGCGGGGCACCCGCCCGGCGGCGAAGCCGCCGCAGGCCGGCCCGGCCCGCCAG
>NZ_BAAGPR010000082.1:0-35051 GCF_054783955.1 Streptomyces mayteni
GCCACCAGCACGGCCTGCCCGCCCACTCCCTCGCCTGGGGCCTGTGGGAAACCACCAGCGGCATGACAGGCCACCTCACCACCACCGACCACCAACGACTCGCCCAACACCACCTCGCACCCCTCACCGACACCCAAGGACTCACCCTCCTCGACACCACCCTCACCACCACCCACCCCCACACCATCACCGCCCACTTCACCCAGCCTCCGAGGGCGGCGGGCCTGCCGGCCAACGGCGCAGTGCCGGTGGGCGTGGGGAGCCCGGGCGGGCGTAACGGGGTGGACCAGGTGGTCGGTTCGGGCGATCGGAGCGGGCTGGCGGCTCAGTTGGCGAAGGCCACCGGTTCGGAGCGCAGGCGGATGCTGATGGATCTCGTCCTGGGCACTGTCAGCGTGGTGTTGAAGCACGATTCGGCCGCCGGCCTCGACCCGGACCAGGGGTTCCTCGACCTCGGCTTCGACTCGCTCACCGCCGTGGAGCTGCGCAACAACCTCAACGCGGCGACCGGTCTGCGCCTGCCGACGACCACGATCTTCGATCACCCGACGTCAGCCCGGCTGGCGGCCTATCTGGACGCCGAACTTCCGGCTGTGGCCGGGGCGCGGCCGGGGCACGGCGCGGCCGATGATCCGTTCGCCGTGCTGGACCGGTTGGAAGCCGCCCTGGCGGGTGTCCCGCCGCATGGTCAGCGGGACAGGTCGGAGCTCGCGGTCCGGCTCGCGTCGCTGCTCGCCCGTCTCGAGGCGTCGGGGGAGAGCGGGCCGGGCCACGGGGCGGGGGACGAGGACGCGTTCGCGGGTCTGAGCTCGGCCTCGGACGAGGAGATCTTCAGTCTGATCGACGGCGACCTGGGGCTGCCCGACACCTGATCGAACCGGCGGCGATCCTGGACATGCTGCGGCCTGTGCCAGGGGCGGTGAGTCGGCTGGTTGCCGGCCCCGGCCCTGGCACAGGCCGTGTCGTGGTGCGTCGGTGCGTCGGCGTGCGGATGGGGCGGGTGCCCCGGTCAGTGGGCGTGGGTGGTGACGACCCGGATGACGCGCTTGCCACGGCTGTGCCCGGTCTCCGCGGCGCGGTGTGCCTCGGAGATCTTCTCCATGGGGTACACCTCGTCGACGACCGGGCGGAGTTCGCCCCGCTCGACGTAGCCGGCGAGTGCGTTGAGGCCCTTGCGGTTGGACTTGGCCTGGGCGATGCGCACCCGCGGGCCGAGCAGGAGGAGGGACAGCATGGCGTAGCCCATGCCCTTGGGGGCGAGAGTCACCATCTTCCCGCCGGACTTCAGTCGCTTGCGGTACGTTCCGAGCGACGTGCCGTGCAGGTCGATGACGGCGTCGAACTTCTTGCTGGAGAGAAGTGAGCCGAGGTCGGCGTAGTCGTAGGTCTCGGTGGCGCCAAGAGTCGCGCAGAAGTCGGCGTTGAACGCGGCCGAGACGGCCCCGACCTCCGCCCCCAGCGCGCGGCAGATCTGGAGGGCGACACTGCCGATCCCGCCGCTGGCACCGACGACGAGCACCCGCTGCCCCGTCCCGACGCCGACGGCGCGGACGGCCGCCAGGGCCGCCAGTCCCACGGTGGGGATGGCGGCCGCGTTCACCAGGTCCACTCCCGAGGGGACAACGGTGACCTGGGACTCCTTCACGCACAGGTACTCCGCGGTGGTGGCGGCGCTGACGGCTAAGACGCAGCCCCACACGCGGCGGCCGACGAGGGAGTCGTCGACCTTGGAGCCGACGGCGACGACCTCACCGCTGAAGTCCTGGCCGATGCCCTTGGGGAAGCGGAAGCCGCTGAGCAGGCGCATCTTGCCGCCCCGGACCTGGGCCTCGATCGGGTTCACGCTGGAGCCGTGCACCTTCACCATCACCTGTCCGGCGGCGGGTTTCGGCATGGGCACGTCGGCGACCCGCAGGACATCGGGTTCACCGTATTTCTGGTACCGGACGGCACGCATCGTCGTCTCGTGGATGGCGGGCATGAGGAGGGCTCACCTCTCAGGGATTGCTGGCCAGATGGAGTTTCGAACCGCGCGAAGTGTTGTGCGCACGGTGGGCCAGCACCCGACCCTGGTGTTGGCCCACCGTGTGTTCGACGAAGGTCGCGGTGACCGCGTCATGCCCTTGCGGGCTCCG
This sequence comes from Streptomyces mayteni, assembly GCF_054783955.1. Taxonomy (NCBI): domain Bacteria; kingdom Bacillati; phylum Actinomycetota; class Actinomycetes; order Kitasatosporales; family Streptomycetaceae; genus Streptomyces; species Streptomyces mayteni. Next base: position 2,136 of record NZ_BAAGPR010000082.1, read on the forward strand.
GCGTGCCCGGGGCGGGGGCCGTGGGCGTGCCGGCCTTGGCGGCGCGGCGGATCCCCAGGGAGAAGAGGGCGACGCCGATGATCAGCCAGCCGGTCAGTACCAGCAGCGGTTGGACGATGTTCGCGCCGTCGAAGAAGGAGAGGGCCCGCAGTAGCGATCCGCCCGCGCCCGGCGGGAGGAACTGGCCGACCTCCCCCCACGGCTCGGGCAGCCACTGCTTGCCTCCGGAGAGGCCGGACAGCGGGTTGGCGACCAGGATCAACAACGCCGCGCCCAGGCCGAGGCCTCGGGGACCGAGCACAGAGCGCAGGCCGATGATCATCCAGCAGGTGGCGGCCAGGGTGATGGCCAGGCCCAGGGAGGTCAGCAGGTACGTGCCCTCGATGACGCCGAAGCCGTACTGCAGCATGGCGGTGAGGGCGAATCCGCCGACCAGGGAGAAGACGAACGCCGTCGCGACCTGCTCCACCGGGCGGCGCAGGACGACCACGATGACGAGTGCGGCGACATAGCCACCCAGGACGAGAGGTGTTGCCCCCGATGCCAGGCCGGTACCGAGCGGGTCGTCCTCGGGCAGCGGCGCCAGGTCCTCGACGGTGACGCCGGGCTCGACCGGCTGACCGGAGAGCGAGGGGCCCAGCGCGCGCAGGCCGTTGGCGATCTGGGCGCTGCCCGAGCTGGCGATGAGGATCTGCGGATCGGCGTCACCCTCGCTGACGACGATCGCGCCGTAGATGTCGCGGTTGGTGATGTCCTCCCGCGCGGTCTCGGCGTCCGGGAGTAACTCGATGTCATACGCGTCGGGTTGGGAACTCTCCAGGGCGTCGGCGACCTGCTGGGCCTCGGCCGCCGGGCCGGCCACCGCGATCGGGACGTTGTGGGGCCCGGAGTTGATGGCCGGGAGGATGAACGCGGCCAGCATCAGGCCGAGCAGCGCGGTCATGCCGAGGATGACGACGGGAACCCGCCGCCCGCCGGCTGCCTGGGGACCGGCGGTATCAGTGCGATCGGTTGCGGACATGGTGATGACACTCCTGCTGAGTAGGAGGAGAACGGGACAGGGGGTGAAGCGCTGACTACGACAGATCGAGGTGGATCAGGTTCATCGCCCCCCGGATCGCGTCGGCCACCGAGGCCGGTCGGCCGTGGCGGGCCCAGTGCTCGACGGCGCCCCGGGTGACGGCGACCGCGGTGGTGGCGGCGATATGGGGAAGCGGGTTCTGCTCCGGATCGGTGCTGGTCCGCTCGGCAACGGCGTCGACCAGCGTGCTGACGGCCTGGCGGTCGAACCTGATCTGCTGGGCGGCCAGGGCCGGGTGGTCGGCGATGAGCCTGAGATGGGCGACCGCTATCGGCCCGAAGTCACGCTCCTCGGCCACGGCCATCTCGATGAGGGCCGCGGTCAGCGCCTCCCACAGCGGCTCGTCGGTCGGACGCGCCAGCAGTGCCGTGCGCACCCGCTCGGCCCGCTCCACGCCGCTGGCGACGACCGCTTCCTCTTTCGAACGGAAGTAGTTGTTGAACGTGCGGGTGGAGACGCCCACTTCGGCCGCGATGTCCTCGGCGCGGACCTCGTCCCAGCCGCGCTCCGTGCCCAGCCGGATGGCCGCATGGCACAACGCACGCCTGGTGGCCTCCTTCTTGCGCTCCCTCAGTCCGGTTGCGGTGACAGCGTCGCTCATGCTGCCAGCCTGCCAGAAATTTTCTTGCCGCGCAATTTTTCTTGTTCAGCAAGTTGCCTGGCTGTGAAGAGGGCTGGATGCCCCCGGCGGGGTGATCGACTCGGGATCCGGCGCCACGTCCTCGGCGGGGTACGGCGGCCCGGTGAGGGGGCCGACCGTCGCCGGCCAGCGCGTCGTCGATCGACGACTCTCGGGGGAAGACTGCTGACCACGGCTAAAGGGGCCCCAAAGCCCCACCGGGCCGTCGCTCGACGGGCGCGTCACCTGCCCCGGGCCCTTCCGGCACGTGAAAGACCCGTTCTCACAGGTCGGGGCCGTTCTCTCAGCACTCGATGATGTTGACCGCCAGCCCGCCCCGCGCCGTCTCCTTGTACTTGACGTTCATACGCCGGTCTGTGTCACACAGGTCACCGCAGAGTGAAGTGGGCGGCTGTGTCAAATCTTCTTTACTGCGGAGCCTTGGTATCTCTTGCTTCTGTGCCTGCTGGGCTGATTCAGCGTGCGTAGTTGGCAAGGAGGTCCTTTGCGTTACCACTGCTCCGGGAGATCTATGATGTGCAGCGAATCTGAGTCCGTGGTTGAGCCCGTCCTCCTGAATGCCCGCGATGCGGCCACGTGCCTGGGGATCTCAGTCAACACGCTTTATGTGTGGCGGCATCGGAGGCAAGGGCCGCCCAGTTTCCGTCTCGGGATGCAGGGGCGGGTCATGTACCGGTTGGAAGCGCTCGATGCCTGGATCCGCGAGCAGGAGCAGGCGGATTCGCGATCCAATGCCTCCCTGAACCCTCTCGGGGAAGTGGGCTCTTCGCGCCGCGGAGGCTTTGGGCTATCGGCTTGACAAGCCGAGATTTGTACAGCACGTTATGCTTCCTGCTCGTCCGTACGGCGTTGCACGGGAAGTGCACGCGCTATCGCGTGAGGGGCATTCCTGGTGTATCAAGGACCGGTTATTCGACACACTCCAGGATGCCAAGACCTGGCTGGCTCAGGCCCAGACGGATGCGCGGCGCGGTGAGTTCGTTGACCCGCGGGACGGGGCCATGACCCTCAAGGAGTACATACAGACACGTTGGTGGCCCACGCAGAGCGGGGATCCGTCGACCCTGGAACGGATCGAGCAGAGGGTTCGCCAGCACATTCTCCCGCACCTCGGTTCTCTGCCGCTCAACACGGTTGGGACAGAGCGGCTGCGCTCCTGGAAGAAGGAACTGGAGCAGGATCTCGGGCCGACTTCGATCCGGCTTGTGTGGTCGACATTGTCCGGCATACTTCAGGCTGCCGTCGAAGATCGTCGTCTGGTCCGCAATCCCTGCCATGCGCGCACTGTCCGGCCGCCTTCCCCCGCCGCGGGCCGGGTTGAGGTATGGGCTCCTGAGCGCGTGCGGGCAATTCGCGCGACCTTGCCGGAGCGTTATCGGATTCTCGTCGCGATCGGCGCAGGGCTCGGTCTCCGCCAAGGGGAAGCCTTCGGGCTCGGCCCGGATGCCATCGACTTCGCCGCAGAAGTCGTGCATGTCCGGCGGCAGGTCAAAATGGTGCGGGCGAAACTGTGCTTTGCCCTGCCGAAGGGACGCAAGGTCCGCGATGTGCCTCTGCCGCCGAGCGTGGCCGCCGCCCTCCGACAACACATGGAAGTACTTGCGCCGGTGCGTGTCACGCTTCCCTGGGACGATCCCAGCCCTCCCGAGACGGCGGTGGAGGCCAAACAGCGGCGCCCCAGGTCGTACGCACTCCTGGCGACAGGTCGGGAGCGTCGGGCGATCAACCGGAACTACTTCAACTCGTACGTCTGGAAGCCTGCCCTGGCCGGGGCTGGTGTGATCGCTCCTTTACGGATTCCACGCCCTGCGACACTTCTACGCCTCCGAGCAACTGGAGGCCGGTGAGTCGGTCGTGTCCCTTGCCCAGTGGCTCGGTCACGCGGATCCCGGGTTCACGCTCCGTAAGTATGCGCACTTCCTGCCACGCGCGGGGGCCCGAGGATCGGCCGCCATCGACGCGGTCTTCGGCAGTGACCGGAACGGCCCGGATACGGCGGAAACTCCCAGAGCACTCCCAGAGACGACGTCGCACCCCCTCCGGCTCAACGTTTCCGCAGGTCGGAAGGGGTGCGTCGAACGGGCTCCGTCAGATGTTGCGGAAGGTCTCGATCTGGGCGCCCACCGAGTTCAGCCGCTCCGCCAGGTCCTCGTAACCGCGGTTGATCACGTAGACGTTGCGCAGCACCGAGGTGCCCTCGGCCGCCATCATCGCCAACAGCACCACCACGGCGGGCCGCAGCGCCGGCGGGCACATCATCTCGGCCGCCCGCCACCGGGTCGGGCCCTCGACCAGCACCCGGTGCGGGTCGAGCAACTGGAGCCGGCCGCCAAGCCGGTTGAGGTCGGTGAGGTAGATCGCCCGGTTGTCGTAGACCCAGTCGTGGATCAGCGTCGAGCCGTGCGCCGAGGCCGCGATCGCGGCGAAGAACGGCGCGTTGTCGATGTTGAGGCCGGGGAACGGCATCGGGTGGATCTTGTCGATCGGCGCCTCCAGCTTGGAGGGGCGCACGGTCAGGTCGGCCAGCCGGGTGCGGCCGTTGTCCGCCTTGTACTCGGGGCCCAGGTCGTGGTCGAGGCCCATGCCCTCGAGCACCGCGAGCTCGATCTCCAGGAACTCGAGCGGCACCCGGCGGATCGTCAGCTCCGACTCGGTGACGACCGCCGCCGCGATCAGGCTCATCGCCTCCACCGGGTCCTCGGACGGCGAGTAGTCCACGTCGCGGTCGATCTCCGGCACGCCGTGCACGGCCAGCGTGGTGGTGCCCACGCCGTCGATCCGCACCCCCAGCTGCTCGAGGAAGAAGCACAGGTCCTGGACCATGTAGTTGGACGACGCGTTGCGGATCACCGTGACCCCGTCGTGCCGGGCGGCGGCGAGCAGCGCGTTCTCGGTGACGGTGTCGCCGCGCTCGGTCAGCACGATCGGCCGCTCGGGGGAGATCCCGCTGTTGACCGTGGCGTGGTACATGCCCTCGGTGGCGGTGACCTCGAGGCCGAACCTGCGCAGTGCCATCATGTGCGGCTCGACGGTGCGGGTGCCCAGGTCGCAGCCGCCCGCGTAGGGGATCTTGAAGCGATCCATGCGGTGCAGCAGCGGGCCGAGGAACATGATGATGCTGCGGGTGCGGAGCGCCGCCTCCTTGTCGATGGTGTCCAGGTCGAGTTCGGCCGGCGGCACGATCTCCAGGTCGGCGCCCTCGTTGATCCAACGGGTGCGCACCCCGATCGAGTTGAGCACCTCGAGGATGCGGAAGACCTCCTCGATCCTGGCGACCCGACGCAGCACCGTGCGGCCGGAGTTGAGGAGGCTGGCGCAGAGCAGGGCGACGCAGGCGTTCTTGCTCGTCTTGACGTCGATGGCGCCGCTCAACCGGCGCCCGCCGACCACCCGTAGGTGCATCGGGCCGGCGTAGCCGAGCGAGACGATCTCGCTGTCCAACGCCTCGCCGATGCGGGCGATCATCTCAAGGCTGATGTTCTGGTTGCCCCGCTCGATGCGGTTGACCGCGCTCTGACTGGTACCGAGCGCCTCCGCGAGCTGGAGTTGTGTCCAGCCACGATGCTGACGTGCGTCCCGAATGAGCTGTCCGATCCGGGCGAGGTAGTCGTCGATCATATGCACGAGCTTATCTCAGATATGAGATGTCGCCGCACAGGGTCGGCTGTTCGGGTGAGTACGCCCCTCGTGGGGTATGCTCGAATTATTCTAGTCCAATGCGAACAAAGGGGTTCTCATGAGCACCGCACGACGAGTCTCCGTGGTGGCCGTGCCGTTCGGCCTCGCCACCGTGGCCTACGGCGCGGTCTTCCTGGCGAACCAGGACCGGCTGCCCGAGCGTCTCGCCACCCACTTCGGGACCGGCGGTGAGGCCGACGGCTACCTGAGCCGGGCCGGCGCGCTCTGGTTCGGCGGCGGCCTGCTGCTCGGTCTCGGGCTGCTGTTCGGCCTGATGCTGCTGCGGGCGGGTGACGCGCCGGGGCAGCGGCTGACCGCCGCGGTCGGCGCGGGCGTGGCCGTCACCCTCGGGTATCCGCTGATCGCGACCGTGCTGATCAACGCGGACGTCTCCGACCCGGCCGCGGCGCGGCTGCCGATATGGCACGTGGCCGTGCTGCTGTTCGCCAGCCTGGCGGCCGGCGGCCTCGCCTGGTGGGCCGCGGGCCCCGGCGTGTCGCGCGCGCCGGAGCCACCGGTTCCCGCCCTGTCTCTCCGCGCGGGGGAGGTCGTGGCCTGGAGCCGGATCATGGTCTCCCGGGTGGTGCTCTTCGCCGCCGGCGCCGGCGCCCTCGGGGGGATGGTGGTGGTGCTGTTCGGGCCGCCGTGGGCCGGGCTCGTGCCGCTGGCCGTCGCGCTGCTGTGCGCCGTCTCCGCCAGCGTGCGGGTCACCGTCGACCGGCGTGGCCTGGCCGTCGGCTCGACGCTGCTGCCCCGGCCCCGGCTCGCCGTCCCGCTCGACCGCATCGTGAGCGCCACCAGCGTCGAGGTCAACGCCACGGCGGACTTCGGCGGTTGGGGCTACCGGATCCGCCCGGGCCGCCGGGGCGTGGTGCTGCGCTCGGGCGAGGCGCTGTCGGCCCGGCTGGCCGGCGGGCGCGAGTTCGTGGTCACCGTCGACGACTCGACCACCGCGGCCGCGCTGCTCAACGGGCTGTGCGACCGCCGCGCGGGGGAGCGGGGCTGACATGCTCTTCCGCGTGGTTCCCGGCTCACCCGTGCCGCTCGGCGAGCAGATCGCGGCCTGCGTGCGGGGCGCGATCGCCGACGGCGCCGCCCTCCCAGGCGAGCGGCTGCCGCCGGCCCGCGAGGTCGCCGAGTCGCTCGGCGTCAACATGCACACGGTGCTGCGCGGCTACCAACGGCTGCGTGACGAGGGCCTGATCGAACTGCGGCGGGGCCGCGGCGCGGTGGTCACCGCCGCCCCGGGCGCGGCGCAGCGGGCCCGGCTCACCGAGGGCGTCCGCGCCCTGGTCGCCGAGGCCCGCGAGCTCGGTCTCGCCGACGAGGAGTTCCTCGCGCTGGTCCGCGGCGCGCAGTCCTTCGCCGAGCCGTCCGCCGATCCCCGCCGGGCCGAACCCTAGGGTGGCGGCATGGCTGAGAATGTCGCGTATGCCGCGCTGTTGCGTGGGATCAACGTGGGCGGGCACCGCAAGGTCCCGATGGCGGAGTTGCGGCTGCTGCTGACCGAGCTGGGCCACGGCTCGGCGCGCACCCATCTGCAGAGCGGGAACGCGGTGTTCACCGCGCCCGCCGCCGACCCCGCCGCGGTGGCCGCCGCGATCGAGGAGGCGATCGCCGAGCGGTTCGGGTTCCGGGTCGACTGCCTGGTGCTCGGCCGCGACGAGCTGCGGGCCGCCGTCGAGCGGTGCCCGTTCCCCGCCGCAGAGCTCGACCCGGCCAAGCTCGTCGTCGTCTTCCTCACCGGCCCGGCGGCGGAACACCCGGTCGCGGACACGGACCCGGCGCGCTGGGCGCCGGACGAGTTCCGGGTCGGCGAGCGGGAGCTCTTCGCCTGGTTCCCCGACGGGATGGGCCGCAGCAAGCTCGGCGAGGCGCTGTCCAGGCCGGGCCGCGGCCTCACCGCCACCGCCCGCAACTGGCGCACCGTGACCACCCTCGTCGCGCTCGCCGACGAGCTGGCCGCGGCCGACTGAACGGCCGCGCGCGGGCAGCACGTGGCGCCCGCACATGCTCGCGACGGGCTCATGTACTAGAGTTATCTCGACATCGAGATATCTGGTGACGGCGCAGCGCGTGCCGCCCCGCCGCCCGGCAGTGCACTTAGGGTCACCTTACCAAGTCCTGTCGAGTCGCGGACGGCAGCATTGCGGCAGAACGCGCGAACACATGTGTTGAAGGAGACAGTCGTGTCGGCGAACAGCTTCGACGCCCGCAGCACGCTGCGGGTCGGCGACGAGTCGTACGAGATCTTCCGGCTTGACAAGGTGGCGGGCTCCGCCCGGCTGCCGTACAGCCTGAAGGTGCTGCTGGAGAACCTGCTCCGCACCGAGGACGGGGCCAACATCACGGCGGATCACATCCGCGCCCTCGGCGACTGGGACGCGACCGCCCAGCCGAGCCAGGAGATCCAGTTCACGCCCGCCCGCGTGATCATGCAGGACTTCACCGGCGTGCCCTGCGTGGTGGACCTGGCCACCATGCGCGAGGCCGTCCGCGACCTGGGCGGCGACCCGGCGCGGATCAACCCGCTCGCCCCGGCCGAGTTGGTCATCGACCACTCCGTGATCGCCGACAAGTTCGGCACCCCGAACGCCTTCCAGCAGAACGTCGAGCTCGAGTACGGCCGCAACCGCGAGCGCTACCAGTTCCTGCGCTGGGGCCAGACCGCGTTCGACGAGTTCAAGGTCGTCCCGCCCGGCACCGGCATCGTCCACCAGGTCAACATCGAGCACCTGGCCCGCACCGTCATGGTGCGCAACGGGCAGGCGTACCCCGACACCCTCGTCGGCACCGACTCGCACACCACCATGGTCAACGGCCTCGGTGTGCTCGGCTGGGGCGTCGGCGGCATCGAGGCCGAGGCCGCCATGCTCGGCCAGCCCGTCTCCATGCTGATCCCGCGCGTCGTCGGCTTCAAGCTCACCGGCGAGCTGCCCACCGGCACCACCGCCACCGACCTGGTGCTCACCATCACCGAGATGCTGCGCCGGCACGGCGTCGTCGGCAAGTTCGTCGAGTTCTACGGCCAGGGCGTGTCCGCCATCCCGCTGGCCAACCGCGCCACCATCGGCAACATGTCGCCGGAGTTCGGCTCCACCGCGGCCATCTTCCCGATCGACGCCGAGACCATCGGCTACCTGCGGCTCACCGGCCGCGACGCCCAGCAGCTCGCCCTCGTCGAGGCGTACGCCAAGGAGCAGGGCCTCTGGCACGACCCGAGCCACGAGCCCGAGTACTCCGAGTACCTGGAGCTCGACCTCGCCACCGTCGTGCCCTCGATCGCCGGCCCCAAGCGCCCCCAGGACCGGATCGCGCTCGCCGACGCCAAGGTCAGGTTCGGCGAGGACGTGCGCGTCTACGTGCCCGCCACCGACGCCGACGAGGCCGGCAAGGAGTCCTTCCCCGCCTCCGACGCGCCGGCCGTCAGCAACAGCGCGCCGAGCAAGCCGGTCACGGTCACCGCCGCCGACGGCTCCACCTTCCAGATCGACCACGGCGCCGTCACCGTCGCCGCCATCACCTCCTGCACCAACACCTCCAACCCCTCCGTGATGGTGGGCGCAGCGCTGCTGGCCAAGAAGGCGGTGGAGCGCGGCCTGACCAGCAAGCCCTGGGTCAAGACCACGCTGGCGCCCGGCTCCAAGGTCGTCATGGACTACTACGACCGCGCAGGCCTCACCCCCTACCTGGACAAGCTCGGCTTCAACCTGGTCGGTTACGGCTGCACCACCTGCATCGGCAACTCGGGCCCGCTGCCCGAGGAGATCTCGCAGGCGGTCAACGACAACGACCTGGCCGTGGTCTCCGTCCTCTCCGGCAACCGCAACTTCGAGGGCCGGATCAACCCGGACGTCAAGATGAACTACCTGGCGTCCCCGCCGCTGGTGGTCGCCTACGCCATCGCCGGCTCGATGACGATCGACATCACCACCGAGCCGCTGGGCACCGACCCGGACGGCAAGCCCGTCTACCTCAGCGACATCTGGCCGTCCGAGCAGGAGATCGAGCAGGTCGTCGCCTCCGCCATCGGCCAGGAGATGTTCGGCCAGAGCTACGCCGACGTCTTCGCCGGCGACGCCCAGTGGAACGCGCTGCCGATCCCCACCGGCTCCACCTTCGAGTGGGACGCCGAGTCCACCTACGTCCGCAAGCCCCCGTACTTCGAGGGCATGGCCATGGACCCGGAGCCGGTCGTCGACATCGCCGGCGCCCGGGTGCTCGCCAAGCTCGGCGACTCGGTCACCACCGACCACATCTCGCCCGCCGGCGCCATCAAGGCCGACACCCCGGCCGGCCAGTACCTCACCGAACACGGCGTCGCCCGCCGGGACTTCAACTCCTACGGCTCGCGGCGCGGCAACCACGAGGTGATGATCCGCGGCACCTTCGCCAACATCCGGCTGCGCAACCAGATCGCGCCCGGCACCGAGGGCGGCTACACCCGGGACTTCACCCGAGCCGCCGAAGAAGGCGGGGCCCCCGTCTCCTTCATCTACGACGCGTCGAGCAACTACCAGGCCGCCGGCGTGCCGCTTGTGGTGCTGGCCGGCAAGGAGTACGGCTCCGGGTCCTCCCGCGACTGGGCGGCCAAGGGCACCGCGCTGCTCGGCGTCCGCGCCGTGATCGCCGAGTCCTACGAGCGCATCCACCGCTCCAACCTGATCGGCATGGGCGTGCTGCCGCTCCAGTTCCCCGCCGGCCAGAGCGCGGACTCGCTCGGCCTCACCGGCGAGGAGACCTTCTCCTTCACCGGCGTCACCGCGCTCAACGACGGCGGCACCCCGGAGACCGTCCGGGTCTCCACGGACACCGGCGTGGCGTTCGACGCCGTGGTGCGCATCGACACCCCCGGCGAGGCGGACTACTACCGCAACGGCGGGATCATGCAGTACGTGCTGCGCTCCCTGATCCGCAAGTAGACTCCGCAATTTCAAGATCAACAGGCGACCGCGGATAGCCGGTCGGACGACATAGGCGCATCCGTCGCCACAAAGTCGTCAAACGCACGGGCCGCCCTCCTTTTTCCGGAGGGCGGCCCGTGTCGTGTGTCGTGGAGATCTCAACTCGGAAAAGCCTCCCACGATCGGGGTACGCGATCTTCCAAGCCCGAGTGAATTGGACTATACCTGTCGAGATCCGATCGGCCCCCACCGTCTGATCCCTCTCGAAGGCGAGGACTTGAACATGCATTCCGGTCCATATCTCAACCGCCGTTCCCTGATCAGAGGCTCCGCCGCCGCGGGGCTGCTCGCCGTCCCGGCGGTCGGCGCGCTCACCTCCTGCGCCAGCGGCGGCGGCAGCGGCGACGACGGAGGCGCCGAGCGGGGAGAGAGCACCACCGACAACCCCTTCGGCGTCAACGCCGACACCGAACTCGAGGTCGTCATCTTCGACGGCGGCTTCGGCGACCAGTACGCGATCGACGCCGAGGCCCTCTACCAGCAGCGGTTCGGCACCGTCGACCACACCAAGACGCAGGAGATCCAGTCCCTGCTCCAGCCCCGCATGGTGCAGGGCGACCCGCCGGACGTCATCGACAACTCCGGCGCCCAGGCGATGGACATCGCCGCCCTGATCCGCAACGACCAGGTGCACGACCTCACCGAACTGCTCGACGCGCCCTCGCTCGACGACCCGTCGGTCACCGTCCGGGACACCCTGATGCCCGGCACCGTCGAGATGGGCCAGTTCGGCAGCGAGTCCTGCTACCGCCTCAACTACGCGCTGCACGTCTACGGCCAGTGGTACTCGCGCACCGCGATGGAGCGGATCGGCGCCGAGTACCCGCAGACCTGGGACGAGATGCTGGCCGTCTGCGAGGCCGCCAAGCGCGAGGGCATCGCCGGCTGGACCTACACCGGCGTCTATCCCTACTACCTCCAGTTCACCCTCTACCCGTTCATCGCCAAGATCGGCGGTGTCGAGGTCCTGCAGGCCCTCGACAACCTGGAGCCCAACGCCTGGCGCCACGACGCGGTCCGCGCCGCCTTCGAGGCGTACTACGAGCTGACGGCCCGCGGTTACGTGCTGCGCGGCAGCCCCGGCATGACCCACGAGGAGTCCCAGACCGAGTGGACCCAGGGCCGCGCCCTGTTCATCCCCAACGCCACCTGGGTGGAGAACGAGGCCGCGGCCACCACGCCCGACGACTTCGACATGGCCGTCGGCCCGCCCACCGGGCTCGACGCCTCGGACGCCATGCCGTTCGGCACCCTCTGGACCGCGCCGGGCGAGCCGTTCTTCGTGCCGGCCGCCGCCGACAACGTCCCCGGCGGTCTCGAGTTCCTGCGCACCATGCTCGGCCGCGAGTCGGCGCGGAACTTCACCGAACTCGTCTCCTCGCTCACCGTGGTGCGCGGCGCCGCCGACGGCCTCTCGCTGCCGCCAGGACTCACCAGCGCCTCCGCGATCCTGGAGGCCGCGGGCGACAACCTCGTCAGCTCCCGGCTGCCCGACTGGTACCGGCAGCTCAACAACGAGGAGATCGGGGGCGCCATGGCCGCCATGATGGCCGGCGAGATCGAGCCGGCCGAGGCCATCGACCGCTGCCAGCGCGCCGCGGACGCGACGGCCCAGGACGACTCCATCCAGAAGTTCCAGCACGCCTGACCCGCACCCAGGGGGCGGTATGAAGGACTCCCCGCGGGGCCAGGAACGACTGACCCCCCGCGACAGACTGCTGTTCACGGTGGCGTTCCTCGTGCCGCCCCGGTTCACCCCGGACCGGGTGCGGCACGACCGCCGCTACCGGAAGCTCGACCAACGCCGGTTCATCGCCTGGTTCCTGGCCCTGCCGCTGCTGGTCTACCTGATCTTCGTCGTCTCGCCGTTCCTCCAGGCGTTCTTCTACTCGCTCACGGACTGGACCGGCTACAGCGCGACCTACACCTTCACCGGGCTCGAGAACTACCAACGCATGGTCGAGGACGACAAGTTCTGGGACTCGGCGGTCAACAGCCTGCTGCTGCTCGTCCTCGCCCCGTTGATCACGCTCGCCCTCGGCCTCTTCCTCGCCTACATGGTCAACGTCGGCGGCCGGCGCGGCGGCGGCAGCGGGGGCGGGGGCGTGCCGGGATCGCGGGTCTACAAGATCGTCTACTTCTTCCCCCAGGTGATCTCCATCGCGGTGATCGCCGTCATCTGGGCCCGGATCTACAGTCCCACCGGGCTGCTCAACGAGGGGCTCGGCGCCGTCGGGCTCGACTCCTGGCAGCGCGAGGACTGGCTGGGCGGCGAGGTGGCCGTCTGGTGCGTGCTCGCCGTGCTGTGCTGGTCCTTCGTCGGCTTCTACGTGGTGCTGTTCTCCGCCTCCATGAGCTCCATCCCCGGCGAGATCTACGAGGCCGCGCTGCTCGACGGCGCCGGACGCACGGTGACCTTCTTCCGGGTGACCCTCCCGCTCACCTGGGACACCGTCCGCACCGGCTGGATCTACATGGGCATCCAGGCGCTCGACGCCTTCGCGCTGGTGGACGTGATGGTCCCCGAGCACGGCATGGACGTGCTGCCCAGCTACCTCTTCGAGAAGGCGTTCCGGGACGCCCAGGCCGGCTACGCCACCGCCATCGGCGTCGCCCTGTTCCTGCTCACGCTGGCCTTCGCCCTGGTGATGATGCTGGTGGGCCGGCGCGAACGGGTCGAGCTGTAGGGCACCTGGTGCGGCCATCCCGGGAGATGAGGAGAAACCAATCGTGAGCGTCACCAGCACCGACCCGCGGCAGGACAGCCCGCCCGCAGGACCGGGCGGCGCCGGACCCCCGACCGCCGGCGAGCCCGAGCGGCGCGACGCCGCGGGCGGCGTGCTCAACGTCTTCGCCCACTCGTTCCTGGTGCTCTGGGCGGTGCTGGCGGCCGCGCCCGTGATCTGGGTGGTGATCTCCAGCCTCCGCCCGCACGCCGACGTCGTCGCCGACCCCTTCGGCCTGCCCACCGAGCTGAGCTGGGACAACTTCACCCACGCCTGGACCAACGCCAACATCGGCCGCTACACCGTCAACTCGCTGATCGTCCTCGCCGGTTCGCTGACCGGGACGATGCTGCTCGGCTCCATGGCCGCCTACGTGCTGGCCCGCTACAGCTTCCGCGGCAACCGGGCGATCCACCTGCTCTTCACCGGCGGGCTGATGTTCCCCGTCTTCCTGGCCCTGGTGCCGCTGTTCTTCGTGCTCAACAACTTCGGCCTGCTCAACACCAGGCAGGGCCTGATCATCGTCTACATCGCCTACTCGCTGCCGTTCACCACCTTCTTCCTGGTCTCCTTCTTCCGCACCCTGCCGAGCGGCGTCCAGGAGGCCGCGGCCCTGGACGGCGCCTCGCACACCAGAACCTTCTTCCAGATCATGATGCCGATGGCCAGACCCGGGCTGATCAGCATCGGGATCTTCAACTTCCTCGGCCAGTGGAACCAGTTCGTGCTGCCCCGGGTGCTCAACGTCGGCGACCCGGACGACGCCGTGCTGCCCCAGGGCCTCGCCGCGCTCATGGTGCAGCAGGGCTACGAGGGCGACTGGGGCGCGCTCTACGCCGGCGTCACCATGTCGATGCTCCCGGTCCTCGTCGTCTACGTCACCTTCCAACGACAGGTGCAGTCCGGCCTCACCGCCGGAGCGCTCCGCTGAACCCACCGGTAATCCGCGTTATCCCATGGCCCGGTGGGGGTGCAAGCGGTTTCCCCGCTGTTCCCCCACGCAGGGCCCCGAGTTCATATAGTGGGCGCGGGCCGCGCTGCCGCGGCGGCCGGCGGGTCCACAGCGGTGCCCGCCCGGGAGACCGGAAGTGGAGTGATCCGTGGAGACTCCGGGGTCGCAGTCCTCGCTGCACCGGGCCAATCTGGAACGCGTGGTCCGCGCCGTGCGCGCGGCCGGCTCGCTCACCCAGGCCGACATCGCGAGAACCACGGGTCTCTCCGCCGCGACCGTCTCCAACATCGTTCGGGAGTTGAAGGGCCTCGGCACCGTCGAGGTCCGCACCACCTCGGCCAGCGGCCGGCGCGCCCGCAGCGTCTCGCTCTCCACCGACGCCGGGATCGTCGTCGGCGTCGACTTCGGCCACTCGCACCTCCGCGTCGCGGTCGGCAACCTGGCCCACCAGGTGCTGGCCGAGGAGGCCGAGCCCTTCGACGTCGACTCCTCGGCCGACCAGGGCTTCGACCGCGCCGAGAAGCTCGTCGGCCGGCTGCTCACCGTGGCCGCCGTCGACCGCGCCAAGATCATCGGCATCGGGCTCGGCGTGCCAGGACCCATCGACGTGGCCACCGGCGCGCTCGGCTCCACCGCCATCCTCCCGGGCTGGCGCGGCACCAACCCGCGCGAGGAGCTGGAGGCGCGGACGGGCGTGCGGGTGCACGTCGACAACGACGCCAACCTCGGCGCGCTCGGCGAGTACGTGTGGGGGAGCGGCCGCGGCGCCGGCGACCTCGCCTACATCAAGGTGGCCAGCGGCGTCGGCGCCGGCCTGGTCATCGGCGGCCAGATCTACCGCGGCCCTGGCGGCACGGCCGGCGAGATCGGCCACATCACGCTCGACGAGTCGGGCCCCGTCTGCCGCTGCGGCAACCGCGGCTGCCTCGAGACGTTCACCTCGGCCCGGCACGTGCTGCCGCTGCTGCACGCCAGCCACGGCACCGACCTCACCATGCACCGGGTGGTCCAGCTCGCCCGCGAGGGCGACCCCGGCTGCCGGCGCGTCGTGGCCGACGTCGGCCGCCACATCGGCACCGGCGTCGCCCAGCTGTGCAACCTGCTCAACCCCAGCCGGGTGGTGCTCGGCGGCGACCTCGCCGAGGCCGGCGAGATCGCGCTCGGCCCGATCCGCGACTCCGTCGGCCGCTACGCGATACCCAGCGCGGCCCGCCAACTCACCCTGGTGCCGGGCGCGCTCGGCGGCCGCGCCGAGGTGCTCGGCGCACTGGCCCTGGTGCTGCGGGAAATGGGCGACGGAATGCTGCTCGGCCCGGCCACCTGAGCGACCCTCCCCGAACGGGCGGGAAACGGGCGGGGATCGGGCGCCGGCGCGACGCGAAATGCCCGAACGGGCAATCGAAATGCGGGAGCCGGTCGTTGTTCCCGTGAATTCGGATACTAAACAGGCGTGACCCGAGTCATCAAAAGTCTCGGTTCGGTTGACGCATGCTTCAAGTATTGACGACACGAATACCGGGGAGTTAGCTCTCTGCCGACCCAAGGCCGCGGAGTTGCTGCCCTACCGGAAGGCGAAGCCAACCATGCGTCAATTACTGCGAAGTGCCGCCGTTGGAGTCACGACCGTCGCCCTGGCCGCCGCCCTGGCCGCCTGCGGCGAGGCAGGTGGGGGAGACGACGACGAGACCGACGCCGGCCCCAACGAGGGCGGCGGCACCATCGGCCTGCTCCTCCCCGAGGACGCCACCACCCGCTACGAGGCGTTCGACCGGCCCTACATCGAGGCCAAGATCCAGGAGCTCTGCGCCGACTGCGAGGTTCAGTACTCCAACGCGGGCGAGGACACCAACACCCAGGGCCAGCAGTTCGACGCCATGCTGACCTCGGGCGTCGACGTGATCATCCTCGACCCGGTGGACGCCACCGCCACCGCCTCCTGGGTGGAGCAGGCCGCCGCCGAGGGCGTCCCCGTGGTCGCCTACGACCGGCTCGCCGAGGGCCCGATCGACGCGTACGTCTCCTACGACAACGAGCGCGTCGGCGAACTCCAGGGCGAGGCCCTGCTCTCCGCGCTCGGCGACTCCGCCGAGGGCGCCCGGGTGGTCATGATCAACGGCTCGCCCACCGACCCCAACGCCGCCCAGTTCAAGGCCGGCGCGCACTCGGTGCTGGACGCCGCCGCCGAGGTCGTCTTCGAGCAGGACATCCCGGGCTGGGACTCGGCCGTCGCCAACGAGGAGATGAACACGGCCATCGAGTCGGTCGGCGACGACGGCTTCGACGCCGTCTACGTCGCCAACGACAGCATGGCGGCCGGCGTCCTCACCGCGCTCGACTCCGCCGGCGTCACCGACGTCCCGGTCGGCGGCCAGGACGCCGAACTCGCCGGCCTCCAGCGGATCGTGGCCGGCCAGCAGACGTACACCATCTACAAGGCGCTCCGCGAGGAGGCCGAGTCCGCCGCCGAGATGGCGATCCGCCTGCTGCGCGGCGACGCGCTCAACGACCTCGCCCCCGACGCGGTCGACAGCGCCACCGACGAGGGCATCCCCTCCCTCCTCCTCGAACCGGTCGCCGTCACGGTCGACAACATCGCCGACACGGTGATCGCGGACGAGCACTACACGGTCGAGGACATCTGCACGGCCGAGTACGCGGAGGCGTGCGCCGCCGCGGGGCTGACCTGACGGGTTTCCCCCACCCACCCACCCTTTCCCCTGCCGGGGCCGGGTGTGCGCGGCCCGTGGTGGGTGGGTGCCTCCCGGCTGGCGCCGGCCGGGCGGCGTGGTTCGCCGCTCGGGCGGCGGAGCCGTGGCCGTCGGGACGGACCTCCCGGGCGGCTTCGCCGCCGGCCGCTCGGTGGACGGCCCTGCCGTCCCGGCAGCGGGTGTTGGAGCGCGGCCGCACGCGGCGTTCGGCCCGTGGCCGGTGGGGTTCTTCCGTGCGGCGGCCCGCAGGGGCTTGCGGTGCGGCCGCCGGACCGGTCCGCCCCCGCCGGGGGCGGGTTGGTCCGCAAGGCTGTGGCTCCGGCCCGCGCCGGGTCGGTCTCGCCGGCCGGAGGCCCGCCGACGGCTTCGCGGCCGGTCCGCCCCCGCCGAGTTGGCGCCGACCGGGCCTGGCCTTCGGCAGGCTGCCTCCGGCCGGGTGGCTTCGCCACCCGGCCATGTCGGTCCGGCCTACGGCCGGCAGGACGAGCCTCCGGCTCGTGGGTGGCGATCCGGGCGGCGCCTTCGGTGGCCTTGCGGCCGGGCCTCCGGCCCGGGGGCTTCGCCGCCGGGAGCGGGGCTCGCGGGTCCGCCGCGCGGAGCGGCCCATGGGTTCGCCATCCAGGCGGGTGGCTTCGCCGTCGCGGTCGCGTCGGTGTCGGTCTGTGGCTGGTTGGAGGGGCTTCCGGCTGGTGGCCGTGGCCCCTGGTCGGCGACCGGGGTGGGGGCTTCGGTGGCCTTGCGGCCGGGCCTCCGGCCGGTGGTGGCTTCGCTGCCCGGAGCGGCCAGTGGGTTTGCCATCCAGGCGGGTGGCTTCGCCGCTGCGGTCGCGTCGGTGCTGGTCTGCGGTTGGTTGGAGGGGCTGCCGGCTGGTGGCCGTGGGGCTCTGGTCGGCGACCGGGGTGGGGGCTTCGGTGGCCTTGCGGCCGGGCCTCCGGCCCGGGGGCTTCGCCGCGCGGAGCGGCCAGTGGGTTTGCCATCCAGGCGGGTGGCTTCGCCGTCGCGGTCGCGTCGGTGTCGGTCTGTGGCTGGTTGGAGGGGCTTCCGGCTGGTGGCCGTGGCCCCTGGTCGGCGACCGGGGTGGGGGCTTCGGTGGCCTTGCGGCCGGGCCTCCGGCCGGTGGTGGCTTCGCCGTGCGGAGTGGCCAGTGGGTTTGCCATCCAGGCGGGTGGCTTCGCCGCCCCGGCCGCGTCCGTGCCGGCCTACGGCCGGCAGAACGGGCTGCCGGCTGGTGGCCGTGGGGCTGCCTGGTCGGCAATCCGGACGGGGACTTCGGCGGCTCTGCCGCCGGGCCGGCTGGACCGTTGGGCGGCTTCGCCCAAGGCGGAGCGGGCCGGGGCGGCTTGCCGCCCCGCGCGGACGCCGGGCCGGGTCGGGCCTTCGGCCGCCCGGCCGGCAGGGCCGGTCCCCTGCCGGCTTCGCCGCCGCGCCGCGCCTGCGGCGGGTGGGTGGGTGGGTGGGGGAAACCCGGCGCGGGGCCGGGGAAGGGCGGGAGGGTGGGGGAGAACCGGCCGCGGTCCAGGGAAACACATCGTCGTTGGAGGAGTTGACCGCATGACAACCGCCACCGCACCCCCGATCCTCACGCTCCGCGGTGTGTCCAAACGGTTCGGCGCCGTGCGGGCGCTCACCGACGTGGAGTTGGAGGTCAGGCCCGGGGAGGTCACCGCGTTGGTCGGTGACAACGGGGCCGGGAAGTCCACGCTGGTGAAGACGATCGCCGGCGTGCACCCGGTCGACTCGGGGCTGATCTCCTGGAAGGGGGACCCGGTCCGCATCGGCAGGCCGCACGACGCGCAGGAGCTCGGCATCGCGACCGTCTACCAGGACCTCGCGCTCTGCGACAACCTCGACGTCGTCGCCAACCTGTTCCTCGGCCGCGAGATACGCCGCCGCAGCGTGCTCGACCAGGTGGCGATGGAGCGGCGGGCCAGGGAGTTGCTCGACACGCTGTCGATCCGGATCCCCAGCGTCCGCATTCCGGTGGCCTCGCTCTCCGGCGGGCAGCGCCAGGTGGTGGCCATCGCCAGGGCGCTGGTCGGTTCGCCCGAGGTGGTCATCCTGGACGAGCCGACCGCCGCGCTCGGCGTCGAGCAGACCGCCCAGGTGCTCGACCTGATCGAGCGGCTCAGGGAGCGCGGCCTCGGCGTGATCCTGATCAGCCACAACATGGCCGACGTGCAGGCCGTCGCCGACCGCGTCGTCGTGTTGCGGCTCGGCCGGAACAACGGGGTGTTCCGGGTCGCCGAGGCCTCGGGCGAGGAGATCATCGCCGCCATCACCGGCGCCGCCGACAACGCCGTCGCGCGGCGCGAGAGCCGCGGCACCGGCCAGGCGGACAGTCAGGAGCAGAGCCATGAGTGAGAACCTCGCGACCGATCCCCGGCTGCTGGTCCGCGAGCGGGGTCTTGTCGGCTACCTGGCGGAGTTCCGGCGCCGGATCCGCAGCGGTGAGCTGGGGTCCATCCCGGTCGTCGTCGGCATGGTCGTCATCGCGATCGTGTTCCAGGCGGAGACGGGGAACTTCCTCGCCCCGCGCAACCTCAGCAACATCGCCGTCTACATCGCCGGGCCAGGGATCATGGCCGTCGGCATCGTGCTCGTGCTGCTGCTCGGCGAGATCGACCTCTCGGTCGGCTCCATGGCGGGCCTCTCCGCCGCGATCTGGGCGGTGCTCTCGGTCAGTCACGGCGTGAACGACCTGCTGGCCATCGTCCTCGCCGTGGCGGCGGGCGCCGCCGTCGGCACCGTGCACGGCTTCTTCTTCGCCAGAATCGGCGTGCCGGCGTTCGTCGTCACACTGGCCGGGTTCCTCGGCTGGAGCGGCCTCCAGATCTGGGTGATGGGGGACGAGGGCACCATCAACGTGCCCTCCGGCAGCCTGGTCCGCGACTTCTACAACTTCTACTTCAGCGACATCTCCGCCGCCTACTCGCTGGCCGCCGTGCTCACCGCCGGCTACGTGTTCGCGCTGTGGCGCGGCGAGCGCCGCCGGCAGGCGGCCGAACTGCCATCCAGGACCCGCGGCGAGATCGTGCTGCGCGGCGCCCTGGTCGCGGTCGCCGCGTTCCTCACCGCGTACACCCTCAACCAGCACCGGGGGCTGCCGCTGGCGCTGGTGATCTTCCTGGTGATCCTGCTGCTGGCCGACTTCATGGTCCGCCGCACCACTTTCGGCCGGCAGATCTACGCCGTCGGCGGCAACGCCGAGGCGGCCAGGCGCGCCGGCGTGAACGTGGAGTTCGTCCGGCTCAGCGTCTTCGTGATCGGCAGCGCGCTCGCCGCCTTCGGCGGGCTGTTCTACGCGGCGCAGGCCGGCGGCGCCTCGAAGAGCCTGGGCTCGGGCAACCTGCTGATGAACGTGATCGCGGCCGCGGTGATCGGCGGCACCAGCCTTTTCGGCGGCCGCGGCTGGATCTGGTCGGCGCTGCTCGGCACGCTGGTCATCCAGTCCATCACCACGGGGCTCAACCTGATGGGCATGTCGAGTGAGATCCAGTACATGATCACCGGCGCGGTGCTGCTCCTCGCCGTGGTGGTGGACTCCGTCTCCCGGCAGACCAGGCGTACGGCCGGGCGAACGTGACCGCCGCCCGGCGGGCCCGTGGCAAACCCTCGGCCTGCGGGCCCGCCGGGCGGCTCGTCACACTAAACTTCGTCGGACGGTCATGGAGACAGCCCGACTGCAAGGAGGAACGGTGCCGCTGCTGACCCGTATCTCGGGACCGCGCGATCTCGACCGGTTGAGCCCCGAGCAACTGGACGAGCTGGCCGGAGAGATCCGCTCCTTCCTCATCAGCTCGGTCGCCAGAACCGGCGGCCATCTGGGCCCCAACCTGGGCGTCGTCGAACTCGCCATCGCCCTGCACCGGGTGTTCGACTCGCCGCGTGACAGCATTCTCTGGGACACCGGACACCAGTCATATGTCCACAAACTGCTCACCGGGCGACAGGACTTCTCCCGACTTCGGGCGAAAGATGGCATTTCCGGCTATCCGTCCCGCGCCGAGTCCGAGCACGACGTGATCGAGAACTCACACGCCTCGACCGTGCTGGGCTGGGCCGACGGCCTCGCCAAGGCCAACCAGCTGCGCGGCCAGCCACACCACGTGGTGGCCGTCACCGGCGACGGCGCCCTCACCGGCGGCATGGCCTGGGAGGCGCTGAACAACATCGCGGCCGCCAAGGACCGCCCGCTGGTCATCGTCGTCAACGACAACGAGCGCTCCTACGCGCCCACCATCGGCGGCCTCGCCAACCACCTGGCCACCCTCCGCACCACCGACGGCTACGAGCGCTGGCTGGAGCGCGGCAAGCAGATGCTCAGCCGCACCCCGGTCGTCGGCCGCCCGCTCTACGGCACCCTGCACGGCGCCAAGAAGGGCCTGAAGGACGTCATCGCCCCGCAGGGCATGTTCGAGGACCTCGGCCTGAAGTACCTCGGCCCCATCGACGGCCACGACATCGGCGCCCTGGAGTCGGCGCTGCGGCGCGCCCAGCGCTTCGGCGGCCCGGTCATCGTGCACGTCATCACCGAGAAGGGCCGCGGCTACCAGCCCGCCAGGGACGACGAGGCCGACCAGTTCCACGCCGTCCCGGTGATCCACCCCGACACCGGGCTGCCCGTCTCCCAGTCGAGCGCCGACTGGACGTCCGTCTTCGGTGAGGAGATCCTCAAGCTGGGCCGGGAGCGCGAGGACATCGTGGCCATCACCGCCGCGATGCTCCGCCCGGTGGGCCTCGCCGGCTTCGCCGACGAGTTCCCCGACCGGGTCTTCGACGTCGGCATCGCCGAGCAGCACGCCGCCGTCTCCGCCGCGGGCCTGGCCACCGGCGGGCTGCACCCGGTCTTCGCGGTCTACGCCACCTTCCTGAACCGGGCGTTCGACCAGCTGCTGATGGACGTCGCCCTGCACCGCTGTGGCGTAACGTTCGTCCTCGACCGGGCCGGCGTCACCGGGCCCGACGGCGCCTCCCACCACGGCGTCTGGGACATGTCGATCCTGCAGTGCGTGCCGGGGCTGCGGCTCGCCGCCCCGCGCGACGCCGACCAGCTGCGCGCCCAGCTCCGCGAGGCCGTCGAGGTCGACGACGCCCCCACCGTGGTCCGCTACTCCCGCGGCAAGGTGGGGCCGCCCGTCGCCGCCGTCGGCACCATCGGCGGCATGGACGTGCTGCTCCGCCCCGAGGACGACACCGTGCGGCCCGACGTGCTGCTGGTCTCCGTCGGCGCGCTGGCCCCCGTCTGCCTGGAGACCGCCGAGCTGCTGCGCAAGCAGGGCATCACCTCCACCGTGGTCGACCCGCGCTGGGTCAAGCCCGTGGACCCGGCGCTGCCCGAGCTCGCCGCCGGCCACCGCGTGGTGGTCACCGTGGAGGACAACAGCCGCGCGGGCGGCGTCGGCTCGGCCATCGCCCAGGCGCTGCGCGACGCCGACGTGGACGTGCCGCTGCGCGACTTCGGCATCCCCGAGCGGTTCCTGGAGCACGGCACCCGCGAGGAGGTGCTGGCCGCCGCGGGCCTGACGGGACCCGACATCGCCCGCCAGGTCACCGGCCTCGTCGCCCGCCTGGAAGGGCCGCTGGACGCCACCCGCGCCTGACCCGTGCGGCGCCGCCGCCCCCGCCTCAGCCCTGGACCGCGGACATGTCCATGTGGACGACCTCCCACTGGTGCCCGTCCGGGTCCAGGAAGCTGCGGCCGTACATGCCCTCCATGTCCATCGGCTCCATGGCGGGGCGGCCGCCGGCCGCGAGCGCCCTGTCGGCGAGTTCGTCGACCTCGGCGCGGCTCTCCGCGCTGAGCGAGACGATCGACTCGATGCCGGTGTCGGCGTCCACGACCTCCTTCCTGGTGAAGGTCCTGAAGAACGGCTCGACCAGGAGCATCGCGAAGATGTGCTCGCTGATCACCAGGCAGGCCGCCCGCTCGTCGGTGAACTGCGGGTGGAAGGAGTAGCCGAGCCTGCCGTAGAACTCCTTGCTGCGCTCCAGGTCCCTGACCGGCAGGTTCACGAAGATCTTGGTCGCCATCACGGGCCCCTCTGTGTGTCGACGGCCGGTCGTTCGCGGCCGTTCGACAGGGAGACTCCCGGGCCGTCAGAAACTCATCGCCTCCCGCGGCCCGACCGTCTCGGCGCCCAGCGCCACCACCCGCGCCCGCAGCCCACGGTCCGCCGTCACCACCAGGCACCGCCGGTCCGCGCCCTCCGCGCGCACCAGCTCCACGATCCGGTCGTCCCCACTGCCGGGCGCGGACTCCACCCGCACCCCGGGCACCGAGCGGACGCCGCGCGCCGCGCCCTCCACGACCAGCACCACCTCGGCCGGACCCGGGTAGCCCACGAGCCGGTCGCGCAGCCGCTCGGCGGCGCCCCGCCGATCCCGCCACCAGCCGTCGGGCACCGAGCCCACCACGTTCGCCCCGTCCACCACGACCAGCGGCACCCGGCCCGCCATGGGCGAGCCGGGTGCCGCCGGAGCGGTCTCGCTTCCCGTCACTCCGGAACGCTCGCCACCCCGCGGGCCAGCAGCCGCCGGCCGAGCACCCGCTCCGAGATCCCGGCGCGGTCCAGGTAGGGGGTGATCCCGCCCAGGTGGAAGGGCCAGCCGGCGCCGGTGATCAGGCACAGGTCGATGTCCTGCGGCTCCGCCACGACGCCCTCGTCGAGCATCAGCCCGACCTCCTCGGCGATCGCCTCGAGCGCCCGGTCCCGCACCTGCTCCTCGGTCAGCACCCGGTCGCCGACCTCGAACAGCGCCGCCACCTCGGGGTCGAGCTCCGGCTGCCCCGAGTCGCGCGTGTAGAGGCCGCGCTTGCCCGCCGACACGACCCGGCCCAGGTTCGCCGAGATCCCGAACCGGTCGGGGAACGCGTCGTGCAGCGTGCCCGCCACGTGGTGCGCCACCGCGGGACCGACCAGCTCCAACAGCGTGATCGGCGACATCGGCAGGCCGAGCGGCTCCAGCGCCCGGTCCGCGACCTCGACCGGCGTGCCCTCGTCGATCGCGCCGAGCACCTCGCCCATGAACCGGGTGAGCACCCGGTTCACCACGAACGCCGGCGCGTCCTTCACCAGCACCGCCGACTTCTTCAGCTTCCTGGCCACCGCGAACGCCGTGGCCAGCGAGGCGTCGTCGGTCCGCTCGGCCCGGACGATCTCCAGCAGCGGCAGCACGGCCACCGGGTTGAAGAAGTGGAAGCCGACCACCCGCTCCGGGTGCTTCAGCTCCGCCGCCATCTCGGTCACCGAGAGCGAGGAGGTGTTGGTGGCCAGGATCGCCTCGTGCGACACCACCGCCTCCAGCTCGGCGAACACCTGCCGCTTGACCGACATCTCCTCGAAGACGGCCTCGATCACGAAGTCCGCGTCCGCGAAGGCCTCGGCCTTGTCCAGCGAGCCGGTCACCGCCGCCTTGAGCCGGTTGGCCCTGTCCTGGCCGATCCGCCCCTTCAGCAGCAGCATGTCGACCTGCTCGTGCACCCAGCCGACGCCCTTGTCGATCCGCTCCTGGTCGATGTCGGTGAGCACCACGGGCACTTCGAGCCGCCGCGCGAACAGCAGCGCCAGCTGCGAGGCCATCAGGCCGGCGCCGACCACGCCCACCTTGCCGATCGTCCTCGCGAGGGACTTGTCGGGCGCGCCCGCCGGCCGCTTGGCCCGCCGCTGCACCAGGTTGAACGCGTAGAGCCCGCTGCGCAGCTCGTCGCCCGTGATCAGGTCGGCCAGCGCCTCGTCCTCGGCGGCGAAGCCGGCCCGCACGTCGCCGTCCCGCGCCTGGGCGAGGATCTCCAACGCCCGGTAGGCGGCCGGCGCCGCGCCGTGCACCTTGTCGTCGGCGATCGCCCGGCCCCTGGCCACCGCCTCGTCCCAGGCCGCGCCCCGGTCCGGCTCCTGCCTGACCACCTCGACCTCGCCGCGCAGCACGGCCGAGGTCCAGAGGAGCGACTGCTCGAGGAAGTCGGCGCCGTCGAAGAGCGCGTCCGCGATGCCCAGCTCGTAGACCCTGGTGCCGTTGAGCATCCGGTTCTGGCTGAGCGAGTTCTCGATGATCACGGTGACGGAGCGGTCGGCGCCGATCAGGTTGGGCAGCAGGGTGCAGCCGCCCCAGCCGGGCACCAGGCCGAGGAACACCTCGGGCAGCGCGAACGCGCTGACCGCGCGGGACACCGTGCGGTAGGCGCAGTGCAGCCCGATCTCGACGCCGCCGCCGAGCGCCGCGCCGTTGTAGTAGGCGAAGGTGGGCACCGCGAGGGCGGCGAGCCTGGCGAACACGTCGTGCCCGCCGCGGCCGATCGCCAGCGCCTCGTCACGCTCGCGCAGCACCTCGACGCCCTTGAGGTCGGCGCCGACCGCGAAGACGAACGGCTTGCCGGTGACGCCGACGCCGACGATCTCGCCGGCGTCGGCCTCCGCCTGCACCTGGTCGATCGCCGCGCTCAGGTTCGCCAGCGACCGCGGCCCGAAGGTGGTCGGCTTGGTGTGGTCGAAGCCGTTGTCCAGGGTGATCAGCGCGAACCGGCCGCCGTTGCCCGGCAGGTCGAGGTGGCGGACCCACGCGTGGGTGACCACCTCGTCAGGGAAACGGTCACCGGCGCTCCGCAACAACTCAGCGGTCTTGCTACTCACTTGCCCTCCCACTGCGGGTTCTCCCAGATGACCGTGGCGCCCATGCCGAAGCCCACGCACATCGTCGTCAGGCCGTACCTGACGTGCGGCTGGTCCTCGAACTGCCGGGCCAGCTGGGTCATCAGCCGCACTCCGGAGGAGGCCAGCGGATGACCGAAGGCGATCGCGCCGCCGTACTGGTTGACGCGCGCGTCGTCGTCGGCGATGCCGAAGTGCTCGAGGAACGCGAGCACCTGCACGGCGAACGCCTCGTTGACCTCGAAAAGACCGATGTCGCCGATCCCGAGCCCCGCCTTGCGGAGGGCCTTCTCGGTCGCCGGCACCGGGCCGTAGCCCATCACCTCGGGCTCGACCCCGGCGAACGCGAAGGAGACCAGGCGCAGCTTCGCCGGCAGGCCGAGCTCCCTGGCCACGTCCTCGGCGGCCAGCACCGAGGCGGTGGCGCCGTCGTTGAGCCCCGCCGAGTTGCCCGCGGTGACCCGGCCGTGCGGCCGGAACGGCGTCTTCAGCCCGGAGAGGGTCTCCAGCGTGGTGCCGGGCCGCATCGGCTCGTCGGCGGTGGCCAGGCCCCAGCCCTGCTCGCCGACGCCCTCCTCGCTGGTGCGGCGCAGCGCGATCGGCACCAGGTCGGCCTGGATCTTCCCGTCGGCGTACGCCTTGGCCGCCTTCTCCTGGCTGCGCACCGCGTACTCGTCGGCGCGGGCCCTGCTGAGGCCGGGGAACCGGTCGTGCAGGTTCTCCGCCGTCATGCCCATGAAGAGCGCCGACTCGTCGACCAGCTTCTCGGAGACGAAGCGCGGGTTCGGGTCGACGCCCTCGCCCATCGGGTGCCGCCCCATGTGCTCGACGCCGCCGGCGACGGCCACGTCGGTCGCGCCGAACGCGATGGCCCCGGCGCTGGTCGTCACGGCGGTCAGCGCGCCGGCGCACATGCGGTCGACGGAGTAGCCGGGCACCGAGGTGGGCAGCCCGGCGAGGATGGCCGCCGTGCGGCCGAGTGTCAGGCCCTGGTCGCCGATCTGCGTCGTCGCGGCGATGGCCACGTCGTCGATCCGCTCGGGCGGCAACTGGGGATTGCGGCGCAGCAGTTCGCGCACGCACTTGATGACCAGGTCGTCGGCGCGGGTCTCGTGGTAGATCCCCTTCGGACCCGCCTTGCCGAACGGGGTGCGGACGCCGTCGACGAAGACGACGTCCCTGACGGTACGCGGCACGATGGTTCTCCTCCACGCCGAGAGATTCCTGTCCGGCCCCCATGCTACTCACCGGTAACCCGAGTGCGCGACGCCCTGTCCGGTTTTCGCGCCCGGCGCGCACCGTCGGCGCGGAGGTGCGGGCTTTTCGCCTCCTCTGGTCTAGACCTTGACGGCGACGGCGCGGCGCGCTTCAGTGTGCGCATCACCCCCACGTCGCGGCGGCCTCCCGCGGTCCCGAGCGTTCTGCCGCCGCACTCCCGAGGAGAGAACGCGTGCTGAGACGACGCATCGTGACCTTACTGATGACCGTGCTGCTCGCCGCCGGACTGGCGGGCGTCATGGTCCCGGCGAGCGCGGCCCCCGCCCCCCGCGCCGCCGACTGCGCCACCGCGACGGACTGGCGGGCCGGCACCTGGTACCCGGCCGGCAGCATCGTCCGCTACAACGGCGCCTACTACATCGCCGAGCACGAGAACCCGGGCTACGACCCGACCATCAGCACCTGGTACTGGGACCCCTACAGCTGCGACGGCGGTGGCGGCAACCCGAGCGGCTTCGTCGTCAGCGAGGCCCAGTTCAACCAGATGTTCCCGAACCGGAACTCCTTCTACAGCTACGGCGGCCTGGTCGCCGCGCTCAGCTCCTACCCCGGGTTCGCCAACACCGGCAGCCTGGAGGTCCAGCGGCGCGAGGCCGCCGCGTTCCTGGCCAACGTCAGCCACGAAACCGGCGGACTCGTCCACATCGTGGAGCAGAACACCGCCAACTACCCGCACTACTGCGACTGGAACCAGCCCTACGGCTGCCCCGCCGGGCAGGCCGCCTACTACGGCAGGGGCCCGATCCAGCTGAGCTGGAACTTCAACTACAAGGCCGCGGGCGACGCCCTCGGCATCGACCTGCTCGGCAACCCGTGGCTGGTGCAGAACGACTCGGCCGTCGCCTGGCGCACCGCCCTGTGGTTCTGGAACACCCAGTCGGGCGCCGGCAGCATGAGCGGCCACCAGGCCATCGTCAGCGGCGCGGGCTTCGGTGAGTCGATCCGCAGCATCAACGGCAGCATCGAGTGCAACGGCGGCAACCCGGGCCAGGTGCAGAGCCGGGTGACGACCTTCCAGAACTTCAGCCAGCTCCTCGGCACCACCCCGGGCGGCAACCTCTACTGCTGACCCGCGGAGCCACCGCGGCGCCCGCCGGGCGTGGTCAGCGGGGCGCGGCGGACAGCGCGGCGGACAGCACCTCGACCGTCTGCGTGATCTGCCACTCGCGCGCGCCGAGCGCGCGCAGCGCCGGGGCCAGCTCGGCGGGCGTCGACTCGGCCGGCGGCTCCCAGCACAACCGCCGCACCACGTCCGGCGTCAGCAGGTTCTCCTGCGGCAGCCGCAGCTTCTCGGCGTGCGCCATGACCGCCGCGCGGGCCGCCGAGAGGCGGGCCGCGGCGGCCGGGTCCTTCTCCGCCCAGGCCCGCGGCGGGGGCGGCCCGGCCGACGGCTGGCCCGGCTGCGGAAGCTGCGCCTCCGTCAGCTCCCTGGCCCGGTCGATCGCCGCCTGCCAGTGCTGGAGCTGGCGCCGCCCCATCCGGCTGCCGAAGCCCGGCAGCGCGGCCAGCACCCGCGCGTCCTGCGGCATGGCCTGCGCCGCCGCGACGATCGCCGCGTCCGAGAGGACCTTGCCAGGCGACAGGTCGCGCTTCTGCGCCACCTGGTCCCGCGCCGTCCACAGCTCCCGGACCACCGCGAGCTGCCGACGCCGCCGCACCTTGTGCACACCCGACGTCCGGCGCCAGGGGTCCTTGCGGGGCGGCGGCGGGGGAGCCGCCGCGATCGCCGCGAACTCCTCGAGCGCCCAGTCGAGCTTCCCCTGCCGCCGCAGGTCCTCCTCCAGCGCGTCCCGCAGGTCGACCAGCAGCTCCACGTCGAGCGCCGCGTACCGCAGCCACGGCTCGGGCAGCGGGCGGTTCGACCAGTCGACCGCCGAGTGCCCCTTCTCCAGGCTGTAGCCGAGCACCGTCTCGACCATCACCCCGAGGCCCACCCGCGCGAAGCCGGCGAGCCGCCCCGCCAGCTCCGTGTCGAAGAGCCGCGCCGGGACCAGACCTATGTCCCGCAGACACGGCAGATCCTGGGTGGCCGCGTGCAGCACCCACTCGGTGTCGGCGAGCACCGCGCCGAGCGCGGAGAGATCGGGGCAGGCGACCGGATCGATCAGCGCGGTGCCCGCACCTTTACGGCGGAGTTGCACCAGATACGCGCGTTGCCCGTAGCGGTAACCCGAGGCCCGCTCCGCGTCGACCGCGACCGGCCCGCTGCCCGCCGCGAAGGCGGCGACGACCTCGGCCAGCGACTCCTCGTCCGCGATGACCGGCGGAACGCCCTCGCGGGGGGCGAGCAAGGGGACCGGCGCCGGCCCTGACGGCTCGGAGGGGGCGAGATCAGGGCTTGCTTCGGCGGTCTGCTGGGCGTCGGTCACCAGTTAAGACTAACTCTGTGCGTACGGTGCACAACGACTGTCCACACTCCCGGCACCAGCCGGACTCGGGGCGTGCCCACCGAGTGCCGGGAGTGGCGGTTCAGTGGATGATGCCGGTGCGCAGCGCCACGGCCACCATGCCGGCCCGGTCGCCCGTGCCGAGCTTGCGCGCGATCCGCGCCAGGTGGCTCTTGACCGTGAGCGCCGACAGGCCCATCGAGACGCCGATCGCCTTGTTCGACTGGCCCTCCGCCACCAGCCGCAGCACCTCGACCTCGCGGCCCGAGAGCTCGCGGTAGCCGCCCTGGTGCGCCGGAGCGCCGGGCTGCCTGCGGTGCAGCCCGCGGGACGCGGCGCCGATGTGGGAGGCGCCGTGCCGGGTGGGCGGGCCCAGGTTGTTGCGGGTGCCGGTGACGACGTAGCCCTTGACGCCGCCGGCCAGCGCGTTGCGGACCGCGCCGATGTCGTCCGCGGCCGACAGGGCCAGGCCGTTCGGCCAGCCGGCGGCCCTCGTCTCGGAGAGCAGGGTGAGCCCGGAGCCGTCGGGGAGGTGGACCTCGGCGACGCAGATGTCACGCGGGTTGGCGACTCGGGGGCGGGCCTCCGCCACGGACGACGCCTCGATCACGTCCCGCACCCCGAGAGCCCACAGATGGCGGGTCACGGTGGAACGGACGCGGGGGTCGGCCACGACCACCATGGCGGTCGGCTTGTTCGGGCGGTAGGCGACCAGGCTTGTTGGGTGCTCAAGGAGAACAGACACCGGGCCTCCCGGGAGGGGTGGGATGGGGACGGATCCGAAACCGACTCCTGGGGAGGAGTCGGGGCGATCCGGGTGGAAGGGTCACTGACTCCTTCGGCACGATCCCACTGGGCCTTTAGAGAATGATCACGAACCGGTGATTCGTCATTCCAGCGAAGTTCACAGCGGCCGCGGCCCGCGGCGGCGCGGCAGGGCGGTCACCGCGGGGCCGCTGGACTCCGGCGGAAGCCCCGCGCACTGCGCGAGCAGCTCGCACCAGGCTCCCAGGTGCGCCCCCGCATCCCCCGGATCCGCCGGGGTCCAGGAGGCCCGCAGCTCCAGCTCGGCCCGCGCCGGCCGCTCGGCCAGGCCGCCGAAGAAGCTCGAACCCGCCCGCGTCACGGTGCCGTTGGCGGCCCGTCTGTCGAGCCCTCGGCCGTCAAGCGCCTCCGTCAACCAGGACCACGCCACGTCAGGCAACAGGGGGTCGGTGGCCAGCTCGGGTTCGAGGTCGGACCTGGCCAGCGTCACCACCCGGAAGTCGCCCTGCCACGACTCGTCGCCCGCCGGATCGTGCAGCAGTACGAAACGGCCGTCGGCCAGCTCCTCGTCCCCCACGGTCACGGCGGCCCCGACGGCGTGCGCGAAGGGCGCGAGCCGGCGCGGCGGCGGGAGTGGCGACAGCCTGACCTCGGGGCGGGGCCTGGTCGCGGTCAACGCCGCGACCGCCCGCCCGAAGGCGACCGGGACCCGCGCACCGGGGTCGTTCATCGGAATCCTTATCTCTGAAGAGCCCGTCCGCTGCCGTGGCGAGTACGCCGGACCGATTGGGAGGTAAACTCATCGTGCCCGGTTGGCGACAGTCAAGCATTCCGGGCCTACCGCCGGGCATGGGGGCACTCCCCCGAGCACTCCGTGCAGGGGGCACCCCCACCCGGACGAAGTCCGGGGGAGGGATGTCAGGTCTGTGGAGCCTGTGTAAGACCGATGGGCGGCACTCCGTCCCCCGCCGTTTGTTCGGGTCGGCCGCGGGCGGTGAAGCAGAAAGGTCGCCTTGCGAAGGGCGAACCTCCGGGGCACCCCGGGAGCCGAGGTCAAGATGCCGGACTCCTCCACGAGTTCGAGACGGTGCCATGGCCGGTAACCCTATGGGCTCTTCCGGCCATTGGCCGGTGCGCCACACCCGCGCGCGCCGTCCGATTCCGGGGTCGTGGGAGACTGCTGCCTGTGACTGTGACCGATTCCGCCTTCCTCAAAGCATGCCGTCGCGAGCCCGTCCCGCACACCCCGGTGTGGTTCATGCGACAGGCCGGCCGTTCACTGCCCGAGTACCGCAAGGTCCGCGAGGGTATCGCCATGCTCGACTCCTGCATGCGGCCCGATCTGGTCACCGAGATCACCCTCCAGCCCGTCCGCCGGCACCAGGTGGACGCCGCCATCCTCTTCAGCGACATCGTGGTGCCGCTCAAGGCGATCGGCGTCGACCTCGACATCAAGCCGGGCGTCGGCCCGGTCGTCGCCCGGCCGATCCGCGGCCGCGCCGACCTCGACCAGCTGCGCCCGCTCGAGCCGGACGACGTCTCCTACGTGACCGAGGCCATCGGCCTGCTCACCGCCGAGCTCGGCGACACCCCGCTGATCGGCTTCGCCGGCGCCCCCTTCACCCTCGCCAGCTACCTCGTCGAGGGCGGCCCGTCCCGCAACCACGAGCACACCAAGGCCCTGATGTACGGGGACCCCGAGCTGTGGGCCGAGCTGCTCGACCGGCTCGCCGTGATCACCGGCGCCTTCCTCTCCGCGCAGGTCGACGCCGGCGTCTCGGCCGTCCAGCTCTTCGACTCCTGGGTCGGCGCCCTGGCCCCCGTCGACTACCGGGCCTCGGTGCTGCCCGCCTCCACCAAGGTCTTCGACGCCGTCGCCGGCCGCGGCGTGCCGCGCATCCACTTCGGCGTGGGCACCGGCGAGCTGCTGCCGCTGCTCGCCGAGGCCGGCGCCGACGTGGTCGGCGTCGACTGGCGGGTCCCGCTCGACGAGGCCGCCCGCCGCGTCGGCCCGGGCCACGCGCTCCAGGGCAACCTCGACCCGGCCGTGCTCTTCGCGCCGCACGACGTCGTGGCCGCCCAGGCCGACCGGGTGCTCGACGCCGCCGCCGGCCTGCCGGGGCACGTCTTCAACCTCGGCCACGGCGTGCTGCCCGCCACCGACCCGGACGCCCTGACCCGGCTCGTCGCCCACGTCCACGAGCGGACCGCCCGCTGAGCCGGACCGGCGGCAGGTGAAGGGGGAGCCATGCACGTGATCGTCGTCGGCGGCGGGATCTCGGGACTCGCCGCCGCCCACCGGCTGTCGACCGCCGGCGTCCGGGTCACCCTGCTGGAGGGCTCGGACCGGATCGGCGGCAAGCTGCGCACCGGCCGGATCGCCGGCGTCGGCGTCGACCTGGGCGCCGAGTCGATACTCGCCCGCCGCCCCGAGGCCGTCGAGCTGGCCCGCGCCGTCGGCCTCGGCGACGCGCTGCGCCCCCCCGTCGGCGTCGGCGCCTCGATCTGGACCAGGGGCGCGCTGCGCCCCATGCCGCGGGACCACGTGATGGGCGTGCCGGCCTCCGTCGCGGCGCTCGCCGGGGTGCTCTCCGACGCCGGCCTCGCCCAGATCGCCAGGGACGCGGAACTGCCGCCGCTCGAGGTCGGCGAGGACGCGGCGGTCGGCCGGCTCGTCGCCGAGCGGATGGGCCGCGAGGTCGTCGACCGGCTGATCGAACCGCTGCTCGGCGGCGTCTACGCCGGCGACGCCTACCAGATCTCGCTGCGCTCCGCCGTGCCCAAGCTCTACGAGGCCGCCCGCGAGCACGACACGCTGCTGGCCGCCGTCCGCGCCGTCCAGCGCGAGGCCGGGCCGCGCGCCCCAGGCGAGCCGGTGTTCAACGGCGTCGAGGGCGGCGTCGGCACCCTGGCCGAGGCCGTCGCGGAAGCCTGCCGCGCCCGGGGCGTGGCCCTGGAGACCGGCGTCGCCGTCACCGGCCTGCGCCGCACCGCCCGCGGCTGGGCCGCGGCCCTCGGCGACGGCCTCAACCTCGCCGCCGACGGGGTCGTCATCGCGGGGGCGGCCGCGGCCGCCGGGCGGCTGGCGCGCA
>NZ_BAAGPR010000083.1:0-33457 GCF_054783955.1 Streptomyces mayteni
GCTCGCCGCCGCCGGCCGCCTGACCGGACCGCCCGTGCCGCGCGCCGGCTGCGCCGGCACCGGCATCACCGTCGTGTCACCGCTGCCGTCCCGCACCGCGCCGGCACCCGTGCCGGGCGCGAGCGTGCCGCCGCCGGCCGCCACCGGGACCTCGAGCACGTAGGCGGCCGCGCCGCCCACCTCGTGGGTCTGCAACACCCCGCCGTGCATTCGGACGATGCCCCGCACGATCGGCTCGTGCACCGGGCTGCCGCCGCCGTACGGGCCGCGCACCTCGATCCGCACCACGTCACCGCGCTGCGCCGCCGCCACCACGATCGTCGAGTCGCCGGCCGGCGCGGAGCCGGCCGCCGTCTGCCCGGTCGCGTCGACGCCGGCCACGTCCGCCACCAGGTGCGCCAGCGCCTGCGCCATCCGCTCCGGGTCGACCTCCGCCTCGATCGGCGGGGCGTGCACCGCGAACTGCGCGCGCCCCGGGCCGATCAGCTCGGTCGCGCCCTCGACGCCCGCCGACACCACCTCGTCGAGCGAGACCCGCTCGATCGACAGCTTCTCCCGGCCCTCGTCGAGCCGCTGGTAGCTCAACACGTTGTCGAGCAGCGTCGTCATCCGCGTGTAGCCGGCGGCCAGATGGTGCAGCACCTGGTTGGCCTCCGGCCACAGCTGCCCGGCCGAGTCGGAGGCCAGCGAGCCGAGCTGGCCGCGCAGTTGGTCGAGCGGGCCGCGCAGGCTGTCGCCCAGCACGGACACCAGCTGGTTGTGGCGCGCCGCCAGCGCGTCCAGGGCCCGCCGGTCGGTGAACGCCAGCACGGCGCCCACCAGTTGGTCGCCGTCCCGGACGGGCGCGGTGGTCAGGTCCACCGGCACCGCGCGGCCGTCCTTGGTCCACAACACCTGGCCGCGGACCCGGTGCTTGCGGCCCGAGGTCAGGGTGTCGTGCAGCGGCGTCTCCTCGAACGCCAGCGGGGTGCCGTCCGCCCGCGAGTGCTGCGCCAGCGGATGCAGCTCCTGCCCGCCGAGCTGACTGGCCCGATGGCCCAGGATCTGCGCGGCCGACGGGTTGACCAGCACGATCCGGCCCGACGTGTCGACCCCGATCACGCCCTCGGACGCGGCGCGCAGGATCATCTCCGTCTGCCGCTGCTGACGCACCAGTTCGGCCTCGGTGTCCAACGTCCCCGAGAGGTCGCGGATGATGAGGACCAACAGCTCCTCGCCCGAGTAGTCGTCCGCGAACGCCGCCTCTATCGCCGAAGCGTACGGCGAGTGCGCGGCGTTGAGCCCCGCGCTGGTCACCTCGACCTGGAGCTCCACGCCGTCCGTGCGCCGCGCCACCATGCGGGTGGGCTTCGTCCTGGCCGTCGGATCGTCCTCGGGGCGCCGCATCGAGCCGGGGATCCGGCGCGGGTCGAACTCCGGGACGATGTCGAGGAGTCCGCGCCCGACGAGCGGGGTGCCGGGGGCGCCCAGTGTCTCCATCGCGATGGCGTTGGCGTTGACGACGGTGCCGTTACCGTTGACGAGCAACAGCGCGTCGGGCAGCGCGTCGAGTATCGCGGCGAGGCGAGCAGCGCCTCTCGCTGGCCTGCTGCTCACGACGTCGGTTCCTCCCTCTACCCACGTGTCTGTCATGCACGTCCCGTGCGTGTCCTTAGGGGAGTCTACGGCCCGCCGCGACAGGCGCGTCGAGGCGTTACAAAGATGCTGCTCAGGCGCCTGCCCCGGCAGGCTGTTCAGCCGGCGACCTCGGGGAGCGCCGGGACCAGCGCGTCCCAGCGCGCGATCTCGCACCCGTTGGACCTGGTGAACTCCGCCGACACCGGCTCGCCCTCCCAGACCCCCTCGACGGTGGCGTGCGCCGGACCGCCGTACATGTAGGTGCACATGGTTCCCTCGTCCACCCCGTCGAACGGCTGCTCGACGTCGAGCAGCGTCTCGCAGGCCGCGTCCGCCTCCGGGTGGTCGCCGCCGGCGGGGGCGCACTCGAGGGTGCGGCTGCCGTCCGCCGTCCCGGCGTCCTCGATGGTGATCACCAACTCGTGCGACGGCACCTCGGCCCGCGCCACGGCGGGACCGACGGGCGCGGCGACGGCGCCGACCGGCGCGACGGCGGAGGCGAGCAGCGCGAGCGCGACGACGAGGACCCGGCGGGGCGTGGACGGCGTGGACGCCGTGGCGGACCGGGGCGAGAGGGACGAGAGGGACGAAGGGGACTGCGTGTGCGGCATGGCTGTGCTCCAGGAGGTGTGAGGCGGTGCGAGGTGCGGGAGGTGTGGTCGGGGTTCGATCCCACTGCTAACGCTGCCGACCCCGGACCGTTGCGCAACTCGACGCGGCGACGACACACCCGTAGGGTGGAATCCGATTGGCTGCGGCTGTTCGGGCTGTGGCATCATTTGCGAGCACGTAGCGATCGCGCTGCTGTGCGAGGAGGCTTCGCCTAGTCTGGTCTATGGCGCCGCACTGCTAATGCGGTTTGGGGTGACCCCCCATCCCGGGTTCAAATCCCGGAGCCTCCGCAGTCATCAACCAAGCCCCGGCCGTCCGGCCGGGGCTTGGCTGTTTCTGTGCTGGTGCCGCGTTTCCGCAGGTCAGAGGCTGTCGGGCGGCCTCGGGGGAACTGATTTCACCCCTGGCCCCCAGTGCTGTAATGTTGTCTCCGCACCGGCCCCCAGGGGCCAGGCGCTCGTAGCTTAACGGATAGAGCATCTGACTACGGATCAGAAGGTTGCAGGTTCGAATCCTGCCGAGCGCACAGCAGCGAAGCCCCCGCCAATCACCCGGCGGGGGCTTTTTCGTGTCCGGGGTACTCCTGGGGCGCCCAGGGCCGGGCAGCCGGGTGAACGCCTCGGGACCGTCGTCGCCCGGGGCCCGGCGCGGGGGTCAACGCGCGTTGCGTGCCCGTTGGTTGGCCTCGGCTACGCGCTGGCTGAGGGATTCGCTGGCCGAGATCGGGTGGACGTCCTCGGGGCGGGCCGTCCACTCCTGGCCGCCGCCGGGTGGGCGGAGCCAGACCGTGCCGTAGAGGTGTGCCATGACCCGGCCGACCCGGTCGCGTGAGGTGTCGCGGGCCATCGTGCCGATCTCCGGCGCGGAGGGCGGCGTCGCGGGGGACGGCGACGAGGCCGACGAGCGCGCCGACGAGGGGGACGAAATACCTGTCATGACCACACTCCGAACGCAGGTCCGGTTCCGCAGGGTCGTCTTCACACCACCACCATGCCCGAGCCGCGCGGGGTCGAAGTGTGGGCCTCTTAGTCTCAGAGCGAAATTTGAGGTTGCCGATGGAGCAGGGACGCCGCCTCGTCCACCACCGCCCGCTCGCCGGGGCGGAGCGTGGGGGTGGTGGCGCGGCGGGCGTGGGCCCGAGGCAGGTGGTCGACGATGGTGGCGGCGTCGGGGCCGAGCACGTCGAGCAGCGCGGTGAGCAGGGCGCCGGCCGGGCCGGAGATCTGGCTGTCGCCGACGGTGACCTCGGCCAGGATCATCGCCGAGACCGCCAGGTCGTAGCCCGGCGGGCCCTCGGCGGAGTCGTTCCAGTCGATCACCACCGGACCCTCCGGGGTGAGCAGCACGTTCTCCGGGTGCAGGTCGAGGTGGAGGATCCGGTCGTCGGGGTGGGCGGCCAGCCGGGGCGGCAGGGCGTGCAGCCGGCGCAGCAGGTCGGTGAGGACGCGCGCGCCGGCGGCCACCGGGGTGTCGCCGGCGAGCAGCGAGTCGAAGAGGGTCGGTCCGGCGAGCCTGTCCAGGATCAGGTCGGCGGGGGTCGGGGCGCCGGGGTGCAGGGCGGGGACCGGGTAGCCGAGCGCGGCGAGGTGGGCCATGACGGCCGCCTCGCCCGCCGTGTCCCGACCGTCGCGGTAGCGCCGCAGCACGCGGCGCTCGTCGAGGACGAACACGTCGGCCGTGCGTCCGGAACCGAGCAGCTCCCCCCGCGTCATGGCGCCGAAGCCTACGCCCCTCCCTCCGCGGCGCCCTTGGCCGCCTGCTTGGCCGCCTGCTTCGTCTCGCGGACCCTGGTCAGCGAGTCGGGCCCGGTGATGTCGGCCACCGACCGGAACGCGCCCTCCTCGCCGTAGGCGCCGGCCGCCTCGCGCCAGCCGGCCGGGGTCACCCCGAGCTGCTTGCCGAGCAGGGCCAGGAAGATCTGCGCCTTCTGCTTCCCGAAGCCGGGCAGGGCGTTGAGCCGGCGCAGCAGCTCCCGGCCGTCGTCGACGTCCCGCCACAGGGCGCCGGCGTCGCCGTCGTACTCCTCGACGAGGTACTGGCACAGCTGCTGCACCCGCCGGGACATCGAGCCCGGGTAGCGGTGCACGGCGGGCTTCCTGGCCAGCAGCTCGGCGAACTCCTCGGGGTCGCGGGCGGCGATCTCCCGGGCGTCCAGGTCGTCGCCGCCCAGCCGTTGGGCGATGGTGTAGGGGCCGGTGAAGGCCCACTCCATGGGCACCTGCTGGTCGAGCAGCATGCCGACGAGCCGGGCCAGCGGGCTGCGGCCGAGGAGCTCGTCGGCCTCGGGGCGCTGGGCGAGGCGGAGGGTGTGGGGGTGGGTCATGGGGTCATGATCCGCTCAGCGGGACGGCTGGAGCGGTAGCGCCTCGGCCAGCGTCCGGTAGGCGGCCAGCGGGAAGACGTCGTATCCCTCGGCCGGCACCACCTGGAGGGCCACGTGGTCGGCGCCCGCGGCCAGGAACTCCTCCGCCCTGGCCCGCACCGCCGCCGGGTCGCCGAGGGCGAAGACCGCGTTCAGCAGCCGGTCGCTGCCGCCTTCGGTGAAGTCCTCCGCCGCGAAGCCGAGCCGCAGCAGGTTGTTGGTGTAGTTGGGGAGCGCCAGGTAGCGCGAGAGGTAGGCGCGGGCCGTGGCGCGCGCCCGTGCCGGGTCGGGGTCGAGGACGGCCTTGAGCTCGGGGGCCAGCAGCGCCGACTCGCCGAGCGTGGCGCGGGCCTGGGCGGTGTGCTCGGCGGTGACCAGATAGGGGTGGGCGCCGGCCGAGCGGTCGCGGGAGAGTTCGAGCATCTTCGGCCCGAGCGCCGCCAGCACCCGCCGCTCCGCGGGGACGGGGCGGGGCGCGGCGTCCAGCGCGTCGAGGTACGCCCGCATCGCCGAGTACGGCTTGCGGTACTGGTCGGTCAGCGCGCCGTGGCTGACGCCGAGTCCGAGCAGGAAGCGGCCGCCGTGGGCGTCCTCGGCGTCCGCGAAGCGGGCCGCGACGTCCTCCGCCGAGTGCAGCCAGATGCTGAGGATGCCGGTGGCCACGGTGATCCGGCGGGTGGCGGCGAGCAGCGGCACGGCCTGCTCGACGCCCGGGCTGCCGCCGAGCCAGACGGCGCCGTAGCCGAGTTCGTCGAGTTCGGCCGCCGCGTCGGCGATCTCCGCGCGGCGGCCAGGCTCGTCGGACTTGAGCGCGCCGCTCCACACGCCGAAGGGGCCGAGAGCGGTCTTGAGACTGGGGATGTCAGCGTTCATGCTGGGGCAACCCGGTCGGTCGCGCGGGCTATTCCGCGACGATCTGGTCGCCGTCGATCCTCACCCCGATGGCCGGCAGCGGGTCGGGGGCCGGGCCGCCGAGCACCTCGCCGGTGGCGGCGTCGAACACGGACTGGTGGCAGGGGCAGCGCAGTTCCGCGCCCTCGGACTGCACGCTGCAGCCGGCGTGGGTGCAGATCGCGCTGAAACAGGCCACGGTGGTCTCGTCGGCGCGGAAGAGCATGGCCTCCTGGCCGTCGGGGGTGGTGGTGGGAATGGCCTCGCCCACCGGCACGTCGGCGACGGCGGCGATCGGGGTGCCGCCGCCGGCGCCCGAGCCGGCCGAGGCGTCGTCGCCCGCCTCCCCGCCCCCGGTGTCCGAGCCGGCGCCGCCGTCGGCCGACTGGCTGGGGGAGGAGTCGGCCGACGAGCTGTCGTCGTCGCTGCCGCACGCGGCCAGCGCCAGCGCCCCGGCCGAGGCGGCGGACGCGGCGAGCACGGTACGGCGGCTGTGTGAGGTCGCTTTCATACCCCAGCAAACGAGACCGCCCCCGGTTCGGTTCAACGGAGCCGCGGTGAATTACCCGAGAGGAGCGGGCCGAGTTGACGGGTAGCCGTTCGCGCGGCGGGAAGGGGCCCGTCGGGAGGCGGAGAAGTCGGGGCGAAAAGCCGGCGCACGGATTGAACCCGGGGGGCGCGCGTTTCGTGTCAGGGGCGAACGGATGCGCGAAGGTAAGCGCGGACGAGAGCGTGGGCGAGGCGTCGTGGGAGCGCGGCGGGGAAGGTGGCGAGGGATGGTCATCGACTGGCTGTCGCGACTGCTGGTCGCGGCGGGTCTGATCGGTTCGGCGTGGGTGCACTGGGTGGTCTGGGACGACTGGGCCCGCTTCATGGACGTCGTCGGGCCGCTGTTCATGGTCAACGTGATCGCGGGACCGGTGATCGCGCTCGCCGTGCTGCTCTGGCGCGGGCACTGGCTGCCCGAGCTGGCCGCGGTCGGCTTCGGGCTGGCCACGCTCGGCGCCTACGTGATGTCCCTGACGGTCGGCTTCTTCGACGTGCAGGAGCAGTTCAGGACCGACGAGGAGCTGTGGGGCGTGATCACCGAGGCCGCCTGCGTGGTCTTCGGGGGCCTGCTGCTCGCGCGCCGGTTCACCGGCCGCCGGGCCGGTGGCGGACGGCCGTCGGGTGGTCGGTCGTCGGGCGGCCACCGCGGCCGGCACCGCGGCCAGTTGCAGGGCCAGGGCGGGCAGCCGTGAGCGACGCGGCCGAGGACGAGTTGATGCGCGCGCTGCACGAGCAACACGCCGCCGCCCTCTGGTCCTTCGCCCTCCACCTCACCGGCGGCGACCGGGCCAGGGCCGAGGACGTCACCCAGGAGACGCTGTTACGCGCGTGGCGCCACCCCGGCGTGCTCGACCAGACCGCGCGCTCGGCGCGCGCCTGGCTGTTCACCGTCGCCCGGCGCATCGTCATCGACGGGTGGCGCTCGGCGGCGGCGCGCGCCGAGATCACCACCGACGAGCCCCCCGAGCTGGCCGTGCCGGACGACACGGAGCGCGCGGTGCAGGGCTGGCTGGTGGCCGACGCGCTCGCGGAGCTCTCCGAGCGTCACCGCGAGGTGCTGACTCTCTGCTACTTCCAGGGATACTCGGTGGCCGAGGCCGCCGCCCGCCTCGGGGTCGCGGAGGGAACGATCAAATCCCGGACGCACTACGCCCTTCGTGCGCTGCGCCTGGTGCTTGAGGAGAAGGGCGTGACCCGATGAACGGGGTGGGGGCAGCGGGGGTCGACCCCTTCGAGACCTGGGACGGCGCGTACGTGTTGGGCGCGCTCTCCCCACAGGACCGTGCGGACTTCGAGGCGCATCTGCGCGGTTGCGACGCGTGCGCCCAGTCGGTGAGCCAACTCGCCGGCATGCCTGGTCTGTTGAGCCAGGCCGACCCGGACGGCCTGGCGGCCGCCGGCGTCGAGCCGGCCGCGCCCGACCTGCTGCCTGGGCTGCTGTCCCGGGTGGCGCGGGAGCGCCGCCGGCGGTTCGCGACCACGATCGCCACGGCCGTGCTCGCCCTGGCGGCCTGCCTGGCGCTGCTGTTCTCCGCGGTGTTCGCGGGCGGCGGCGACGGCACGGACGGCGAGGGCGGCCAGGACGGCGGCCCGCCGGTGGTGGCCGGCGCCCGGATGACGCCGATGGGCGACTGGCCGGTGCGGGCCGACGTCTCGCTCTCGGAGGCCGACTGGGGCACCCGGGTGGAGATGGAGTGCCAGTACGGCAGCGGCGAGGGCGGCGAGTACACGCTGGTCGCGGTCGGCCGGGACGGCGAGGCGGCCGAGCTGGCCAGCTGGGTGGCGCTGCCGGAGAACACCGCCACGATGACGGTCGGCACCGCGATGGCGCGCGCCGACATCGAGTGGCTGGAGGTGCGGGCACCCTCCGGCGTGCCGGTGCTGCGACTCGCCGTCGGGCCCTAGCGGGCCCGAGCTCCGGCGACGGGTCGGCGACGCGGACGTCCGCCTCGCCGACCCGTCGCCGTGACTCCCAGCGGAGCGGCACGGCGTCACGACATCACGGCGCCGACCACTTCTGGTTGGCCGTGCCGGCGCAGGTCCACAGCTGGAGCCGGGTGCCGTTGGCCGCGTTGTTGTCCGTCACGTCGAGGCACTTGTCGGCCCGTGGGTTGACGATGTCACGGGCGGCCGTGACCACCCACTGCTGGTTGGGGCCGCCGTGGCAGTCCCAGAGTTGGAGTCTGGCGCCGTCCCCGGTGGCGTTCTCGGCCACGTCGAGGCACTTGCCGAGGGCGCGCAGCGTGCCGTCGCCGGCCACCGTCCAGGACTGCGCCGCCGTGCCGTTGCAGTCGTACAGCTGGATCGGGGTGCCGTTCGCGCTGTTGGCTTCCGCGACGTCAAGGCACTTGCCGGCCAGGCCGGAGATCTGGCCGGTTCTGGCCCCTGAGTCGGCCGTGCTGACCCGGACGTAGTCGACGACCAGCTGCTGCGGGAAGACGGTGCTGCCGTCCGGGTCGCCCGGCCAGTAGCCGCCGACCGCCAGGTTGAGGATCAGGAAGAACGGCTTGTCGAAGACCCAGGGGTCGCCGCCGAGGTCGGCCGGGGTGCGGGTCTGGTACACCTGCCCGTCGACCGACCAACTGATCCGGCCCGGCGCCCAGTCGACCGCGAAGGTGTGGAAGCCGTCGGCGAAGGCCTGGCCGCCTGGCAGGCTGTAGGCGGCGCCGATGCCCTCGCTCCCCGAGTAGCCGGGGCCGTGCAGCGTGCCGTGCACGGTGCCCGGCTCGAAGCCGACGTTCTCCATCACGTCGATCTCGCCGCTGGCCGGCCAGCCGATCTGGCCGATGTCGTTGCCCAGCATCCAGAACGCGGGCCACATGCCCTGCC
The DNA here is from genome assembly GCF_054783955.1 of Streptomyces mayteni. Classification (NCBI taxonomy): domain Bacteria; kingdom Bacillati; phylum Actinomycetota; class Actinomycetes; order Kitasatosporales; family Streptomycetaceae; genus Streptomyces; species Streptomyces mayteni. The sequence continues at coordinate 8,861 of NZ_BAAGPR010000083.1, forward strand.
CGCGCGGCACCCGGAGCCTGGCCTCGACGCGGCCGTACTGGGTGGTGAACCGCCCCGCGGTGTTGAGGCGGGCCGAGGTGTACTCGCAACGGCCGTACCAGCAGTTGTAGTTGTTGGGGTTCTCGCGGCGGGCGGTGATCACCAGGTTGCCCTGGCCGTCCAGCGCGGCGTTGGCGTTGCCCGGCGTGTAGTACTGCCGCTCGTGGTTGTTGACGTTGTCGCCGGTCTCCAACTGCCAGCGGGCGCCGTTGACGGCCGATCCGGCCGGCCCGTCGAAGGTGTCCTCGAAGACCACGGCCAGCGGGGCCGGCGCCGCGGTGGCGCGCGGCGCGTCGTCGGCGGCGACGGTGGCGGCACCGGTGGGGGCCTGGAGCAGGGTGCCGGCCAGGGCGAGTAAGACGGCGCCGGTGAGCAGACGCCTGAGGTGTGGGGGTGAGAAACGACTCATGTGCATGACATTTAGCGCTTGGCGTAGACCAATTCAAGGTCTCGGTACGAACCGGGCTCCGGCCGGACTCCGGCCCGGCTCCCCCGGGCTGAGCGGACCGGGCTGTTCCGCTCCGCGACGAGTTCGCTAGGGTCGGCAGACATGGCTCACAACCCCCAAGCGCCGCAGGGCCCCAACCAACCGGACCCGGCCGGCAGCACCCAGATGTTCCAGGCGTTCGTCAACGACGGCGGGCCGGCACGGCAGCAGTCGACGCCCGCGGCGCCGCAGTCCTCCGGGCCGAGAATCGGCGTCATCCTGGGCGTGGCGGTGGCGATCACCGTGCTCGCCGTGGTGGCCTGGCTGGCGCTCGGCTGACGCCCGACCGAGAACCTCGGCGCGGGGCCCTCGCCTCGCGCCGACTCCCGGACCGGCGGCCGACCGCCGGTCCGGGCCTCCTCACTCCTCAGCCGTCAGGCCCTCGCGCAGCTGCGCCAGGGTGCGGGTCAGCAGCCGGGAGACGTGCATCTGCGAGATGCCGACCTCCTCGCCGATCTGGGACTGCGTCATGTTCCCGAAGAAACGCAGCATGATGATGCGCCGCTCCCTGGCCGGCAGCCTGGCCAGCAGCGGCTTGAGGGACTCGCGGTACTCCACGCCCTCCAGCGCGGTGTCCTCGTAGCCGAGACGGTCGGCGAGCGAACCCTCGCCACCGTCCTCCTCGGGCGAGGGGGAGTCGAGCGAACTGGCCGTGTAGGCGTTGCCCACGGCGAGCCCGTCGACGACCTCCTCCTCGGAGACGCCGAGGCAGACCGCCAACTCGGGAACGGTCGGCGACCTGTCGAGACGCTGGGACAGCTCGTCGCTCGCCTTGGTGAGGGCGAGCCGCAGCTCCTGGAGCCGGCGCGGCACCCGCACCGACCACGACGTGTCACGGAAGAACCGTTTGATCTCCCCGACCACGGTGGGCATCGCGAACGTCGGGAACTCGACGCCGCGTTCGCAGTCGAACCGGTCGATCGCCTTGATCAGGCCGATGGTGCCGACCTGGACGATGTCCTCCATCGGCTCGTTCCTGCTGCGGAACCGCGCCGCCGCGTACCGCACCAGCGGCAGGTTGAGCTCGATCAGGGTGTCGCGGACGTAGACGCGCTCCGGGCTGTCGGCCTCGAGCGTGGCGAGCCGCTGGAAGAGGGAGCGGGAGAGGGTGCGGGTATCGAGGTTGTCGGTCTCCGCGGGAGCATCGTGCGGCACCGAGGGTACGTGCGGCGCGGGAACATGCGGCGTGCCGGTCGTGGTCAGCACCTTGGAGCTGCCCAGTTCTACGGACATGCCACCCCCTTAGGTCGTGGACGGGTCGCGGCGGCGCGCTGACGGTGACACTCCGACGAGAGAAACGCGCCCTCGTGTGGATACCGGTTCCGCAGCCGCGGCAAACGCGGTTTCCACAGAATGTCACAGGTCGTCAACGCGACGTAGCTTCATGTCGATAAAACGGCACAGCTGATGTGGGAGTTCCCGGAGTTGGGTCCGAGTTGGGTCCTCCGTGCGACTTAGCTCTCGATCGGATTTGCGGAGCGGAGCCGGGTGAAGCTGCGCGACAGCAACCGGGAGACGTGCATCTGCGACATCCCCAACTCCGCGCTGATCTGCGACTGCGTCAGGTTCCGGTAATAGCGCATCAGCAGGATCCGCTGCTCCCGCTCGGGGAGTTGGACCAGGAGGTGCCGCACCAGCGCCCGGTGCTCGACGTCCGCGAGCCCCGGATCCTCGTAGCCGAGCCGGTCGATCGGGCCCTGCCCGCCGTCCTCCCGCTCCTTGGCCGCCTCCAGCGACGACACCCGGTAGGCGCGGCCCGCGTCCATGCTGGCGAGCACGTCCTCCTCCGGGATCCGCAGCCGCTCGGCGATCTCGGCCGGCGTCGGATGCCGCTCCAGCGCCACCGTCAGGTCCTCGGCCGCCGTCCGCACCTGCGCCCACAGTTCGTGCAGCCGCCGCGGCACGTGGACCGTCCGCACGCTGTCCCGGAAGTACCGCCGGATCTCGCCGATGATCGTGGGCATGGCGAAGGTGGCGAACTGCACGCCGCGCTCCAGGTCGAAGCGGTCGATGGCGTGGATCAGGCCGATGGTGCCGACCTGGACGATGTCCTCCATCGGCTCGTTGCGGCTACGGAAGCGCACCGCCACGAAGCGGACCAGCGGCAGGTTGGCCTCGATCAGCGCCCCCCTGACCCTGGCGTGCTCGGCGGTCCCTGGCTCCAGGGCCGTGAGCCGCTCGAAGAGCGCCTGCGTCAACGCACGCGCCTTCGCGCCCCGGGTCCCCGTCGCCGCCACCTGCCGACCACCCCTTACGGTGCACTAGCCGCGCTCGCCACAATTGGTACAAGGGCGGTCATAGCATCACAAGACATGTCCACTGTGTGCAAGCACCGGGGAGCACCGTGTTAGGGCCCGTCCTAGGGGAGCGAGCCGGTGACCAGATCGCCGACCCCCTCCGCCGCCTCCGCGACCGCGGTGAACGCCAGCTCGGCGAAGTCGGCCGACCTGCTCGGGTAGCTGACGACGGCGTAGAACACCAGCACGCTCAGCAGGAACAGCGCACCCCTGCGTGCCTGCGCCATGCTCATGATCGGCCTCCCGCCTCCGGTGGCGACGTCCTCGGGTGGCGACGTCCGAGACGGAACATATCCGATGCCGGCGGCCGACGCCCGGACACCGGCACCGGGCCGGGGCCCGGCCGCGAGAACGCCTGAGGGGCGGGCCCGGTGGGCCCGCCCCTCAGGGTGGTGAATCAGAGCGGTAGCGGAGGGATTTGAACCCTCGGTGGAGTTGCCCCCACACTCGCTTTCGAGGTCTGCTCCCACCTCTCCGTGGTCGGTCCGCGACCGTTCAGGACCGTTCGGACCTGGCGATCCGCGCTGCGGCTGGCCGCCACCGAACGGCGCCGGACGCGGGTGAATGAGACGGAAACTGAGACGGACGGTGGACGGCCGAGGCCGTTTGGCTGGAACACCCCCGGGGGGTGGACGCGCACGTCAGAAGGTGCCCCACCCCATCCGGCACCGGACGACCGGACAGGTGGGACAGCGCGAGTGTTGCAGCCTCCTTGCTCACCGATGTCAGTCGCCGAAGGCCGAACTGGTCAGCGCCGCAATAGACCGCCCTGGTGAAGCTCGGAATGATCCGCCGGAAGTCGGCGGTACCGCGATTCCACGACCCGGATCCGGCCGCCGGTCGGCTCGGACAGCTGCGCCATCTGCACCACCCAACCGAGAACAGGCTGATGCGCAGGTCAGACCGGGTTCCCTCGCGAAGACTGAGGCTGGGTGCTCAACGAACAGCCGAGAAGTTCGTTGCAGGTCCGGCCTGAACGCTCAGACAAACCTCAAGGGCCTACGGGGCCCGGGCGCGGGCCCGTAAACTGACATTGCTGCACCACCCTCCCCACTCAGCTCCCGGTCTCACTGGCCGGGCCCCGCCAGGTGGTGGGGAATCGCCCCGTCTTCGTGGCGGGACGAATGGGGAAGGGAGGTGCGGTGATGGCACGGAGGAAGCGCCGACAGCGCCACAACAGCGAGCGGTCCTTATGGGCTGATGTTGTGGTGGCTGCCAGTTCGGTAGTTGGTGCCATCGCAAGGTGGTTTGACGCTCTGATGCGCTGAGCTGCGTCTGGTCGGCAAGGCCGAGGCTTGTTGAACGGGCCCGGCCGATCTCTGCCCGACCGGGCCCGCTCATTACCTTGCGGGTCTGGGTCTCGGCTTCGGGCGGCTCCGGAGCCGAGACCCTGCCTCTTCCGCAAGCACTCAGCGTGGGGCTATAAAGCTTTGTACCAAGGTTACCCTACGCACCAACGCGTTGGCAGCGGTGAATGGCTTGCGTCAGTGCGCCGAGACCGTCTGGTCCATCGTGTAGACCGCTTCGGTCCGGTCCCCAGACAGGGTCATGAAGGCCACTTCCACCACTCGGCCGGTCGCGTCCGTCGACGTCCGTTCGATGACGAGTACGGACACGCCGATGGAGATTCCCAGCGTCTCCGCTTCGTCTGCTGTAGGTGGGCGGGCGGTGATGCGCTCCACGGTTCGGTCGAGTTGGACACCAGCCTTGGCGAGCCGTGCGCGGAGATCGTAGGACCAGGGCCAGGCGCCCGAGGCCGTGACCGGTGAATCCGCGGTGGCCAGGTCCCGAGGCACGTACCCGTGCACGATGCTGTGCGGCGTGCTGCCACGTTGCTGAATGACGTAGACGCTTTCGGTGACGGGGGTTCCCTCCGGCACCGCCATGAGCTGTGCGACGTCGCCCCGGGCATCCGTCTCGTACGTGGCAACACTCGTCTCGATGCTGCCTACGGCCCATCGATCCGGGGAGAGATCCGCGCTGGAGTACGTGACCCGGGGCTGAGGAGCACGAACGAACGTGCCGCGTCCGTGCTGCCGGTCAACAAGGCCCTCGGCCTGGAGGACGCCGATGGCTTGGCGAATCGTGGGGAGTCCGACCTCGTAGCGCTGGCTGAGCGCCGTCTCGGTCGGCAGGCGGTCGCCCGCGCCGTACTTGCCGCTCTGGATCTGAAGACGGAGGTGGTTGGCGATCTTCTGGTAACGGGACATCGACCCGCTCACCGTCCCTTCGGCTGGCGGTACGGCCGCCTCAGGGCCGTGTTCGGCTGGAGGCGTTCGACGGATAGGTAGGTCGACGGGAGCATGGTGAACGTCTCGCCGGATTCGAACACCAGCCGTTTGGCCCTGCCGGGAAGCGCGATCATGTCGCACACCCGGAGTTCGCGGCCGCCGATGGTGACGACGTCGGCGACCATGACGGTGTCGGCGTCGACGTCCACCGAAACGACGACTCGATAGTTCATGCGCGGCCTCCGCTCAGACGCGAGGCACACGGCGGGCAGACGACGATGGACCGCTTGGGCTTGCAGCCGCTCGCCGAGATGCGAACGACCCTCGGCTCTTCCGTGTTGCTCAGGCAGTGGCCGCACAGGTGGAACACGTGGCCGTAGCGGCCACCCGATCGCGGCAGCAGGATGCGCACTGCCCAGGAGGCGGCACGCTCGATAGGCTCGATCACTGTCATTGGCTCCCTGATGCTGGTGGCGATGCCCCCGCGCGGCGTAGGGCGCCGTTGCGGGGGCTTTCGTTGACGGCGGCCCACGCGATGCGGCGGCCGTCGACGCCGTCCAGACCGAACCGGTCGCCCCGTTCGAGCGCGACTAAAAGTGCGCGCCAGCGCTCCGGCACGACCGACTCCGGTACGTCCGTCTCGATCCGGATGTGGGTCTGGTGGCGGGTTATGCGAGGTGCGAATCCCCAGGCGGTGAGGCGTGCTGCGATGTCCTGCGCGCGCGAGGCGGGTGCGTGCACGGGGTGCCCTCCATCACTGTGGATCACATACGGTGAAGCTAGTTAACTAGATTAGAGCTAGTGCACTAGATTTGCCATATGCCTGAGCAGCCGCCCTATCTCCGCGTAGCCGACGCGCTCCGGCAACGTGTCGCCGAAGGTGAGTGGTCCCCTGGGGACCGCCTTCCGTCGCGCACGGTGCTGTCTGATGAGTACGGCGTCGGCGATAACGTCGTCAGGCGTGCCCAGGAGCATCTGATCTCACAGGGGCTCTTGGAAGGCCGAGCCGGCTCCGGCACCTACGTGGCCGAGCCGCGCGAACGGGTCCGGATGGTTCGGTCGTTCAGCCGCGAACATCGGGGCGGCTCACCGTTCCGTGCGGACATGGACGCCCTCGGCAAGGCGGCTACCTGGGAGCACCGCACGGAGGCGAAGGTGCCCGCGCCCGCAGCGATCGCGGCGCGGCTCGGGATCGGGGCCGGCGACCTGGCGGTACGCACCGAGTACGAGTTCATGGCGGACGGGAAGCCGGTGCAGCTCTCCACGAGCTGGGAGCCCTACGCGATCACGGCCGGCAGCATCGTGGTGCTGCCCGAGGGTGGGCCGTTCGCGGGCAAGGGTGTTGTGGAGCGCATGGCCGCCATCAACATCGTGGTCAGCCATGCCGTGGAACAGCCGGAACCGCGCCAGGCGACGGCCGAGGAGGCGAACCTCCTCGGCGTGCAGCGCGGTTCCCTGGTGACACATATCGTGCGGACCTATTACGCCGTTGACGGCCGTCCGGTCGAGACGGCCGACATCATCGTTCCGGTTTCCCGCTGTGAAATCGTCTACGAATTTCCCATCGACAGGCCGTAGACATAGGTGGACGTTAGCCGGAGACCTTCGAGGCGGCCCCGGTGAAACGCCACTGGGTGAGTTCAGCCAGCGCAAGCGCCCGGGTCTCCGCTACGGACGCACGCGCTTCACGTTCTTCGCCGTCGGAGTGCGCTGCCTGACCGGTGCTCTGTCCCGGCCACTTGCGGTACAGCAATCCTGCTTCTCGAATGAACCAACCGCGGCTGACGGCGTTGAGTGCCAGAAGTAGCCCCGTGTCCTCTGACGCTGGCAACGCCATCCACCCGCCCAGGGCGAAAATGAGTTCGCGCCGCATGCAGAGCGAACCCGGGATGACCGGGGGAATGTAGTTGCGCGCTTTCCATTGGGGCAAAATCGAGCCTTGCTCAATCGGCCCGCCCGGCGGGTCGTCGAAGGCGACGGTGGAGCCATCGGGGAGTAGATCGAGGGCGCTTGAGGTGGTCCAGCCGATATCCGGATTCTCCAGGAGTATGGCCAGGTCCCGAGCCAGGGTGCCCGGGGGCAGGATGTCGTCCGAGTCCAGGACCTTGATGAACTCCCCGGCGGCGCGTGAGAGTCCCAAGGTCCGAGCCACCGCAGCGCCACCACGCCTACCTTGAGCGAAGCTGATGCGCGGGTCGTCCGGCACGAACTCCGACACGGCGTCCGTGGTGCCGTCTTCCTGGATGACCCACTGCCAGGCCCAGCCGTCCGGCAACTCTTGCTCACAGAGCGATCGATAGGCGTCGGCAAGGAAATGAGCACTCGGTCCGTGGACGGCGGTGATGACAGAGATGATGCGTGTCATGGTCACCACCGCGCCAGGGGGGTGACGAACGTCAACTCGGTGCGGTCGCCCGGCAATATCACGTCAGCGACTTCAACGACTCGGCCCGTCACGTCGATGCACATCTTGCGCAGCTCCATCACGGCCATGCCTGGTGACATACCCAATGCCTTGGCCTCTTCCTGGGTTGGTGGCCGAGCGGCGGTAATCCGCTCGATAACACGGTCGATCTCGATACCGACTGTGAGCAACTGATTCTGTGTTCCGCCGGGCCACGGCTCCTTTGTCTCGTCCAGAAGATCGGGATTCTTCTCGACGTGTTCCCGGACGAGATAGGAATGGGAGACATTGAAGGGTGCTGGTTCCTTCTCGTATCGCGTCTGGTAGACGCGTTCCAGCAACCGGGTTCCCACAGGCACGTCAAAGGCCGACGCCAGATCCTCGTTCGCGTCTCGCTCGCGGAACTTGGCGCTGAATACGAGTTCGTGGACGGTCAGCCCCGTGTCGTGCTCGGTGGCTCCGGTCTGCTCGCGCTCAGCTAGCGATTCCTGGGCGCGGTCCTTCTCCCACTGATGCCGTTCGTTGGTCCGGTGCACGACCTGCCTGGGCACGCGAACGAACGTGCCGCGTCCGTGCTGCTTGTCGATCAGCCCTTCGGTGAGCAGCACGTCGAGAGCCTGCCGAACGGTGGGCATGCCCTTCCGGTAGCTCTGCTTCAGCTCCTCTTCCGAGGGGAGACGGTCACCGGGTCGCCACGTGCCGGCTTGGATCTGCTGCCGCAGATCGTCGGCGATCTCCTCGTATGCCTTGGGCATTGCTGCTCACCTTCCTCATCAGCACCCGCCGTACTGGCTGTGCGCGGCTCCTCGCGTGGGTGGGCGGGCACGTCTCAGGATAAGTCCTCAAGAGGACTTGACGACCTCTTGTGCGGGACGTCATAGTCTTCGACAACTCCTCAAGAGGAGTTGAGGACTTGACCTCTTGAGGAAGCAAGTCCCGTGCTGCTCAGTCGTCTTCAAGGGGGAGTCCCATGCGCATCTCGATCGGTGACGTGGTCCGGATCAAGAGTGACCAGACCCTCGGCACGGTGGTGAGCATCACCACCGTGGGCAGGGGCGCCATCGTTCACCTGCACACCAACGGCCTCGGCTCGCGAGTGGTCGCGCCGCAGAACCTTGAGCACGTCGCCAGGGCCTACAAGCCCATGACCGCCGGTCGGAGCATCGCCACCCTGGCCTTCCTGGTGATCGGCCTGGTCATCGCGGTTCTTACCGCGCGGTCCGTGAACGGGCTCGGGGCCGGTCTCCCGCTGACCGTGTTCGTCGCCATGGCGTCCGGGGTGACGGTCGCGAACGTCCTCACCGAGCTGTTCAACCGCCCCCGCGCGCTCCGGCTCTGACGCTCAACCCGGGCCGGCGGCACTCCCGCCAAGGTCTCCCGCCGGTCCGGTTCCCGCCCTTCCTTCACCACCACCTGATCAGGAGTGATCAATGCTGTCGCTCTTCGAGGAACTGTTCCTGGGGCCCCTCGGCCCGGAACCGGCCGATGACCGCCAGGCGCGCATCGCGGCGGCCCATGACGTGCTGGCCGACCTGCGCGAGTTGGCCGAGGACGACGAGATCAGCGCGGCGAACGTGGCCTACGCCGAGGCGCTGACCCGTGCGGTTCGGTTGCGCCCGCGCCCCCGCCGGCAGGCGCTGCGAGGTGCGGCATGAGGAACGCGCCGCGTTCGTTGGGCCGTTGCGCTGCGGCTCACCCGGATGACCCGACCCGTTGTGAGGGTGCGGGGGATGCGGTGCGGATCGTGGATCAGCACGGCACTTCGGTTCTCGCCTGCGTCCACCACGGCGCCCGCCTCTACGCCTCGATCATCCGGCCGCGCGTCTACCCGATGCCCGGCAGCAACGGCGTGGCCATCGAGGTCTACAACCGCGCCCAGACCCTCCCCCCGTTCTGCTGGACGACCGAGAACGGCGGTGGCGCTCGATGAACGGTCTGAAACGCATGGATCGCCGCACCGCCGACCTGGTCATCGTGTCGGGCGCCGGAGTCGTGATCGTGGCGCTCACGGCCGCCGCGTTCTGGCTCTCGTACGCGCACCTGGCCGAGATCGCCATGGAACACGGGCTGACCGGCGCCCGTGCTTGGGCCTGGCCTGGGTGCCTGGACGCGTTCGTGGTCGCTGGCGAACTCCTCATGTTGCGGGCCGCGTTGCAGCGTCGTACGGACTGGTGGGCGATCGCGCTGACCGTGGTGGGTTCCGGCGGGTCGATCGCGCTGAACGTGGTCGGGGTGGGCGGTGGGGCCACAGCGCTTGACTACGTGGTGGCCGGAGTTCCGCCCACTGCTGCCTTGCTCGCCTTTGGGGCGCTGATGCGCCAGGTGCACCGTTGGTTGGCCCACATCCCCGCGACACCGACCGCCGTCCGATCGGACGAGTTGGTGATCTGCGATGGCGGTGGTCTTGGTGTGCCTCCGTTGCCACGGAAGCCCAGGAAGCCGCAGAAGCCGGCCGGACAGGCCAAGCCTCGGCGGTCGGATGACGAACTCCTCGCCAAGGCCCGTGAGACCACCGCTGATTGGCCGGTCCGGCGGATCACCGCCGACGCGCTCCGTGCGGCCATGCGGGTCGGACCGCCCCGGGCCCGCGCGCTGCGGGATGCGCTGCGGGCCGAGCGAGCCAAGGACCCACTTCCCGACTCGGAGCCGATCGGCGCAGTGAGCTGACCGTCCGATCCGATCCACAGCAACACCCCCCGGGGCCCGGTCACGACCGACCAAAGCAGCGGCCGGGCCCCGGTTCGTCCCTCATCCATGAGAAGGGGAACCGTCAGTGAATCACGAGGACGAGAACGAACTCTTCGCCCGACTCGAAGCCGAACTGAACGACGGGCCGACCGGCCCCGACGATCGGCCGATCGAGTCGGCCGATCCGACTCAGGTCGTCATGGTCGACGGCCCCGAGTCGGATCGGTCCGGAGTCTGGGAGCGAATCCGCCGGGCACGGCGGCGCGCGATCATTCCCGCCTGGGCCAAGTCGCGAACTGAACTGTTCGCGGCGGCCCGGTGGTTGGCTGGGTACAGCGGCCACATCACCGGCTACCACGCCGTTCGTAGCCCGATTTACGCTGCCCGCCTCGGACTTCGCTCCCCGGCGGGCCTGGCCAAGCTCATCGGATCCTTCGGCCGTTGGCTGAGGGACGCCGAGGGCGGGCCGGTCCGAGCGGCGGCCGTCCGGGCCGAGAACGCGGCCGAGTACCTTCGGCTCTCGCAGCAGCGGGACGCGCGTGTCAGGGCCCGAGCCCTGCTGTCCGTACTCGGCTCGATCACCGGGATCGGATCCGCGGTGGCGCTCTGGGTGCTGGCCCCGACCTGGCTCACCGCAGCGGCCGGAGCGGCGGCTACCTTCGCTCTTGGCTGGTACGGGGCGCCCGCCGACGCCCCGCTGATCCACCGGGCCGTCGAGCGTCCCCGGGCCGACAAGCTCACGTCCGACATGGTGCTCAGGGCCCTTGGGTCCCTCGGCATCAGCGCCATCAACCAGGCCCAGGCCAAAGGCCGTGACGGGCTGGCGTTCGTCGCCCCGATCACCCGTGACGGTCCCGGATGGCGGGCCGAGGGTGACCTCCCCTTCGGCGTCACGGCGGTGGACGTCATCGACCGCCGGGAGCGGCTGGCGTCCGGTCTCCGCCGCCCACTGGGGTGCGTATGGCCTGAGGGAGTGCCGGAGGAGCACACCGGCCGCCTGGTGCTCTGGGTCGGGGATCAGGACATGTCCAAGGCGAAGCAACCGGCCTGGCCGCTCGCCAAGACGGGACAGGTGAACCTCTTCAAGCCGGTGGCCTGGGCGACTGACCAGCGCGGCCGGTGGGTCGACCTGACGTTGATGTACATCGCGGGCATCATCGGCGCGATTCCGCGCATGGGTAAGACGTTCCTGCTGCGCTTGCTGCTGCTCATCGCCGGGTTGGACCCGCGCGCCGAGCTGCACACCTTCGACCTCAAGGGCACCGGCGACCTTGACCCGGTCGGCGATCGAGTCTCGTACCGGCACCGAGCCGGAGACGACGAAGACGACATCGCGTACATCCTGGCCGACCTCCGCGAGGTGCGCGCCGAGATGCGGCGGCGGACGAAGGTGATCCGGAACCTGCCCCGGGATCTGTGCCCCGAGTCCAAAGTCACCAGCGAACTGGCCGACAAGAAGGAGCTTGGGCTCCACCCGATCGTGATCGGCGTGGACGAGTGCCAGGTGCTGTTCGAACACTCCAAGCATGGCGCCGAGTTCGAAGAGATCTGCACCGACCTGGTGAAGCGCGGCCCGGCCACCGGCATTGTGCTGCTGCTCGCCACGCAGCGGCCGGACGCCAAGTCGTTGCCCACGGGGATCAGCGCCAATGCCTCCGCCCGGTTCTGCCTCAAGGTCATGAGCCAGATCGAGAACGACATGATCCTTGGCACGTCGGCCTACAAGCGCGGCGTCCGCGCCACCATGTTCGCCTGGGCCGACAAGGGCATCGCCTACTTCCTCGGCGAGGGGGCCGACGCCCGGATCGTGCGTGCCGTGTTCATCGACGCCGTGATGGCGGACCGCGTCGCGCTGCGCGCCCGCGCCCTGCGCGTGCTCGCCGGAACGCTGGCGGGGCACGCGGCCGGCGAGGCGGCCGAGCCGGAGACCGGGCCTGGCTATGACCTGTTGGCCGACATCCTCGCCGTGGTGCCGGCGGCCGAGCCGAAGCTGTGGAACGAAACGGTGGTCGGCCGCCTGGCCGTGCTGCGTCCGGACGTCTACGCCGAGTGGGGCCCGGAGCAACTGACCGCCGCCCTCAAACCGTTCGGCATCAGCACCGGCCAGGTGTGGGGGAAGGTCGACGACCGCGACCGGAAGGGCGCCAACCGGCGAGGCATCAAGCGCGCTGACATCACCGCCGTCATCGCTCACCGTGATGGAAATCGGGACGCGGCATAGCCGATCACAGCCGCTAGACCTAGCGGCCAATCCTGCTAGGTCTAGCGCCGCCGCTAGCACGTCAAACCGTCGCTGATCAGGGCGCTAGTCGCTAGCACCCGCCCCGGGGCCACACCCGGAAACCCCTTGGAAGGGTATCGATGCCCCTCACCGCGAACGCTAGCCTTGCTCTCCTTCTCGTCACCCTCGGTTATTTCGCCCTCTGTGCGGTCAGCCCGTTCGGCCGCTGCCGCAAGTGCGAGGGGATCGGTTTCCGGCTCACCACGACGCGCGCCGGACGGCCCAGGCGCGGCCGTGACTGCCGCCGCTGCAAGGGCGTCGGGCTCCGGATCCGCACTGGCCGACGCGTGCTGAACCACCTCGACCGCATCCGCCGGAACGCCAACCGCTGACCGGCCCTTCCCACCTCACCATGGAGGCAGCACGTGATCACCATGTCCCTGGTCGTCGTCTTCGGCGTCCTGGTCGGCTTCCTGCTGAAGTTCCGCGCCCTGGGCATCGGCGGATTTCTGGCCGCCGCACTCTTCGGCTTCTACCTGGCCCAGACCGGAGCGGCGGACACCATCAACGACGTGACCCGCGCCGTGGTCGACGCCGTGTCGTCTATCGGCTCCACCGGTGGCGAGTCTTGAGCGACCGCATCGCGCTCATGGCCGCCGCCGAACTCCGGGACGCCCTTGACGCCCATCTGCGGGGCGACGTCGTCACGGCCACCGCCGCTCTGATGAACATCGACGCCGAGTCCTGGGCCGCGATCGAACGGCGCCTGGCGCTGCTCGGCGGCAGCCTCGCCGAGCTCCTGGCCGTGGTCGCAGAACAGCGCCACTGAGTCACGCGGTGCGGCGGATCTCCCGCCAAGGTCACCCGCCGCACCGCCCTTCCTCCACTCCATCCGAAGACAGAAGAGGAGACACCCAGCATGACGCACTCCGTCATGTCCCGTCAGGGCACGTCGGCCCTTGACGCGGCCGCGCGCGGCGGCCACGTCTTCCCGCTCATCCCGGGCAGCAAGCGGCCCGCCATCACCCGATGGGAAGCCCGAGCCACCAACGACCCTGAGCGCATCGGCCGTTGCTGGGGGCACGGCCCCTACAACATCGGACTCGCCACCGGTCCGTCCGGCCTGGTCGTCGTCGACCTGGACGTTCCCAAGCCGGGCGAAGACGGCCCGGACGGGGCGGCGAACCTGGCCGAGCTGTGCGAGCGACACGGCCGACCGTTCCCGGCCGACACTCTCACCGTGGCCACCCCGAGCGGGGGCACGCACCTCTACTTCACCGCGCCCCCGGGCATGGCCCTACGCAACACTGCCGGAAGGCTGGCCCCGAAGGTGGACACCAGGGCCGGCGGTGGCTACGTGGTCGCCCCGGGCAGCGTCATCGACGGCCGCGTCTACGCGCCCGTTCGAGACGTTCCCGTGGCCGCGCTGCCCGCCTGGCTCGGCAGGCTTCTCGTACCGGCGCCGTTGCCCCCGCAGCGACCCGTCTCGGTGCCGCTCAAGGGCACCGACCGCCGTACCACCTACCTTCGCGCGGCGGTCACGGCCGAGTTGGCTCGCGTCACCGGCTCGGCCACCGACGAACACAACCGGGACCTCTTCCGGGCGTCGGTCGCCCTCGGCCAGCTGGTTGCCGGGGGAGTGCTGAACGCCACCGACGTGACTGCCTGGCTCACGGAAGCCGCCGCCAGCGTCGGCCAGAAGCCGGGCGAGACGGCCCGCACGATCGCGTCAGGCTTCCGTATCGGAGCCAGGCGCCCCCGGACGGTGGCGTCATGAGTCACCTCGAACCCGCACAGCAGCGGATCCGCACCGCCTGGACGGCCGACGAACTCATGGGCATCGAGTTCCCGGAACCGCGGTGGGCCGTGCCCGGGATCCTGGCCGAGGGGGTCAGCCTGCTGGCCGGGCCCCCGAAGGTGGGCAAGTCCTGGCTCTCCCTCGGCCTGGGCCTTTCCGTGGCGGCCGGCGGCCGGGCGTTCGACACGGTGCCCGTTGAGGGCGGCCCGGTGCTCTACCTGGCCCTTGAGGACACGCCCCGCCGACTTCAGACCCGCATGGGGAAGATTCTCGGCGGCCAACCGGCGCCCGCTGGGCTCACGCTGGCGACCACGTGCCCACCGCTTCCCCAGGGTGGGGCCGAAGCCATCGCGCAATGGGTGGAGCGCAACCCGGACGCGCGCATGGTCATCATCGACGTTTTCGCCAAGATGCGTGGTGTCTCCATGCCGGGTGCCTCGGCCTATGACGCGGACTACGCGGCCGTTGGCCACGCCAAGCGCGTTGCCGACCACTACGGCATCGCCGTGGTCCTGGTGCACCACGTCCGTAAGGCCGCGTCGGACGACTTCCTGAGCGAGGTGTCCGGCACCAACGGCCTGGCCGGGGCAGCGGACGCCACGCTCGTTCTCAAGCGCGCCCGGGGCCAGGCGGACGGCGTCCTACACGTCACCGGCCGGGACGTTGACGAAGCCGAGTACGCGCTCCGGTTCCATTCCGCCGCCGGAGCCTGGCAACTCCTCGACGGCCCGGCCGCCGACCACACCATCGGCGACACCCGCGCGGCCATCCTGCGCCATGTCCGGGAGCACCCCGGGGCCAAGCCCAAGGACATCGCGACCGCGCTGCCCGGCATGGACGCGGACACCATCCGCCGCACGTGCTCGCGCATGGCCGCCGACGGTCAGCTCACCAAGGACACCAAGGGCCGCTACTTCCCCGACATCGATTCCAAGCACGACGACCTGTCCGGGCTGTCCCACCTGTCCGACCGTCCGGCCGCCGAGGAGAGCGAGAGGAACGCCCAGTGACCGAACCGGATGCCACGCTCCTGCTGCTCACCGTCGAAGAGGCGGCCCGCCGACTCAGCATCGGCCGCACGACGTGCTTCGCCCTGATCGGCTCCGGCGAGTTGGAATCCGTCCCGGTGGGCCGACTCCGCCGGGTGCCCGCCGACGCCGTGCGCGACTACGTGACGCGGCTCCGCGCCACCAACCACCTCACCGCCCCCGCGACCGCCGCCGCCTGAGGAGACCGCCATGGCAGAGAGCAAGCGCACGCGTCAGGCCAACGGCCGGTCGTCCATCTACCTGGGCAAGGACGGGAAGTGGCACGGCCGGGTGACGGTCGGGATTCGCGACGACGGGAAGCCCGACCGGCGCCACGTGGAACGCAAGACCAAGGCCGAGGTGGCCGAGGCCGTGAAGGAACTGGAGAAGCAGCGCGACACGGGCAAGGTGCGGAAGGTCGGGCAGCGCTGGACGGTGGCCACCTGGCTGACTCACTGGATCGAGACCATCGCCCCGCTCGCCGTGAACGAGAACACGATGGTGGGCTATGGCGTGGCCGTCCGGAAGCACCTGATCCCGGGGCTTGGGGCTCACCGGTTGGACCGCCTCAAGCCGGAGCACATCGAACGCTTCTACGCCAAGATGCAGCAGAACGGCAGCAAGCCGGCTACGGCCCATCAGGTGCACCGCACCTTCCGCACGGCGCTTAACGCGGCCGTGCGCCGGAACCACCTCGCCGAGAACCCGGTACGGCTGGCCATTCCGCCCCGGGTGGACGAGGACGAGGTTGAGCCCTACACGGTCGCCGAGGTGCGGCGCCTCCTGGCCGCCGCCGACCGCCGCCGGAACTCGGCCCGCTGGGCCGTGGCGCTGGCCCTGGGGCTACGGCAGGGGGAGGCCCTGGGGCTCAAGTGGTCGGACGTGGACTTGGACAACGGCGTCATCTACGTCCGCCGAAGCCGCCGCCGTCCCCGGTACGGGCACGGATGCGGCGGCACGTGCGGCAGGAAGGCCGGCTACTGCCCCCAGCGTCGCCGCACCAACCCGGAGACGGCCAACACGAAGTCCCGCGCGGGCCGCCGGGCGGTGGGCCTGCCTCCGCAGCTTGTTGAGCTCCTGCGTGAGCACCGGGCCCGGCAGGAAGCGGAGCGCCAGGCAGCCGGCGAACAGTGGACCGACGAGGGATGGCTCTTCGCTACGTCGACCGGCCGGGGGACGTCGCCCAGGACCGACTACGACGATTGGAAGGACCTACTGCGCGCGGCCAAGGTCCGAGACGGCCGCCTGCACGACGCGCGGCACACCGCCGCCACGGTGCTGCTCATCCTCGGCGTCCCCGAGCGGGCCGTCATGAGCGTGATGGGGTGGTCGTCCTCGTCCATGGCCGCCAGGTATCAGCACATGGTCGACTCGGTGCGCAGCAGCGTCGCCGCGAAGGTGGACGGGCTGATCTGGCGGCCGGAGGACGGCCCGGATCGCGGCGGAGAGGGCGCGTAGGCGGCACCGCATACGAGCCATGGACTGAGAGGCGGACTGGCATCCAGTCCGCCTCTCGCGTCTGCGGGCATCCTGCATACATGGATCAGGGGATAGCGGCAGTCTTAGCCGGCATCGCTGGGCTTCTCGGAGCTGCAATCGGTGGCTTCGCGGCTACGCGGGGCGCTCGCATAGGCGCGGAGACGGCGGCGCGAGCTTCGGCCCAGCAGGTTCGAGACCAAGCCCAGGTAGACCACGAGCATTGGCTCCGTGGGCAACGCCTGGAAGCGTGGCGGGCCTTGCTTGCCAGCTACGACGGGTACGCCATAGCGGCGTCGAACATGACGAGAGTGCTTGAGGGCGAGATCGCCGGTTCTGCGGATATCGGAGCGGAGTTCGGCGGGAAGATGCACGAGCTCAGGCAGGCATACTTCCTCGTCCGTCTCTTGGGCCCGAACGAGGTGCGTGAAACTGCGTTGCAGCTTCGGCGAGGTGTACAAGATCACTTCGATCGCGTTAAAGAGTGGACGGATGTGCTCCTCGGCATGGACGGTCGGGCGGTGGCTGCCATCCAGGCTGAGGAGGTAGGGCTCCGCAAGCGGTTGGGGGATCTACACGATGCCTTGGTGGAGCAGGTGACGGGTAACCTGGCCGGTGCTCCTCGACGGCGCTGAGCGTCCGGTACGTCGAATGAGACGGAAACTGAGACGGACACAGGACTGAGGGGCTGGCCCAGTTGGGCCAGCCCCTCAGTCGTTGCTGATCAGAGCGGTAGCGGAGGGATTTGAACCCTCGGTGGAGTCACCCCCACACTCGCTTTCGAGGCGAGCTCCTTCGGCCGCTCGGACACGCTACCGAGAGGAAGCCTATCCCACGGCGGCGCGTGCGCCGAACCGGATTGGGGGGAGATGGGGCCCCGGTGGTCAGCGGGTGCGGAAGAAGTCGGTCAGCAGTCGGCCGCAGTCCTCGGCGAGGACCGAGCCGATCACCTCGGGGCGGTGGTTGAGGCGGCGGTCGCGGAGCACGTCCCAGAGGGAGCCGGCCGCGCCCGCCTTGGCGTCGACCGCGCCGTAGACCACCCGGTCGACGCGGGCCAGGACGCTGGCGCCCGCGCACATCGTGCAGGGTTCCAGGGTGACGACCAGGGTGCAGCCGGCGAGCCGCCAGTCGCCGGTACCGGCGGCCGCGGCGCGGAGCGCCAGCACCTCGGCGTGTGCCGTCGGGTCCCCGGTGGCCTCGCGTGCGTTGCGGCCGAGACCGAGTGGCCTGCCCTCGGGGCCGCCGGGGCCGAGCAGCACCGCGCCCACCGGAACGTCCCCCGTTTCCCGTGCCGCGGCGGCCTCGGCGAGCGCCTGGCGCATCGCGGGCCGCCACGGGTCGCGCAGCGGATCGGTCACCTGCCGGTCGTCACCCGCGTCACCTGATCGCCTCCAGCAGTTCCATGCAGCCGAGCGCGTCGGCGATGTCACCCAGGGCGTCGTCCGGGGTGAGCTTCAGCACGGTGTCGGCGTCGACACCGAAGTCGGCCAGGAGGCCGACGTCGCCCAGGGGGCCGTTCGGCACGGCGTCCGAGCCCCCGGACTCGTCGTCCTCGTCGTCGGCGGCACCGTCCTCCGTGCCGTCGAGGTCCACCAGCTGATCCAGCGCGTCCGCGGCCTCGGGCTCGCGGCCGAGCAGCTCGTCGGTGAGCAGGATCTCGCCGTAGGCGCTCCGCTTGGCACGCGCGGCGTCGGAGACGAAGACGCGCGGGTCGTCCTCGCCGTCCACGCGGACGATGGCGAACCAGGCGCCTTCCTGCTCGACGCAGACGAGAACCGTGTCGTCCTCACGGGCGGCTTCGCGGGCCAACCCGGCCAACTCGTCCAGACTCTCGACGTCGTCGAGCTCTGTATCACTCGCTTCCCAACCATCATCGGTCCGCGCGAGCAGTGCGGTGAAGTACACCGTGACTCTCCCCACTCGGTTCGGCAGTGCCACCTGCATCGTGGCAGAAAAGGGGTGCTCTGTCGGGTAACTCGGCAGTTCACCAACGGAAATGTTCGTCCGCGCTGGGCCCAGCGCGGACGGTGACGGACGCGGCGCGGCTGGCGGGGGCATATGCCCTCGCCTCCCTCCATGCACCACTCTCCACGCCGCCGCCGTCCTTTGTCCACCGGGGGGTCACAACCGAGAACCCGCCGGTCAGTCCTGGGGTGTCAGAGGCGTTCGGTACTGTCGACGGCATGCGGACCCATGTCGTCGACCACCCGCTGGTGGCGCACAAGCTGACCACGCTGCGCGATGCGCGTACCGACTCCCCTACGTTCCGGCGGCTGGCCGATGAGCTCGTCACTCTGCTGGCATACGAAGCGACCCGTGACGTCCGCACCGAACTGGTGGATATCACCACGCCGGTGGCGGAGACCACGGGCGTGCGACTGTCCCATCCGCGTCCGCTGGTCGTGCCGATCATACGGGCCGGCCTGGGCATGCTCGACGGCATGGTCCGGTTGCTGCCCACGGCCGAGGTGGGCTTTCTCGGCATGATCAGGGACGAGGCGACGCTCGAGGCATCCACCTACGCGAACCGGATGCCTGAGGACCTTTCCGGGCGCCAGGTGTACGTGCTCGACCCGATGCTGGCCACCGGCGGCACGCTGGTCGCCGCCGTCCGCGAGCTGATGCGGCGGGGCGCGGACGACGTCACGGTGATCTGCCTGCTGGCGGCGCCGGAGGGCGTGGAGCGGCTGGAGGGCGAGCTGTCGGGCGCGCCGGTGACGGTGGTCACGGGCGCGCTCGACGAGCGGTTGAACGAGCAGGGCTACATCGTCCCTGGCCTGGGGGACGCGGGCGACCGGATGTACGGCACCGTGTCCTGACCGGATGGTTTCGGCGACGGGCACGGCCGCGCGCCGCGCGGGCCCCCGGGCTTCGCCCGGACCTTCGGCTTCGCCGCGGCCTGCCTTTCGGGCCGGCCGCGCGGTTCAGCCGGTGCCGCGTCAGCAGGTCGGGGTGTCGGAGGGGGTCGGCTCGTCGGCGGGGCTCGGCTCGGGGTTGGCGAGCTCGGCGAGGCGGCGCTGGGCCTCCTGCTCCGCGGTCAGCTCGTCGAAGTCCGCGCCGATCACCAGGTCGACGGACTCGGCGTTGTCCGCCCGCTGGCCCGGGCGGTTCTGGGCGGTCTCGGCGCCCTCGAGCTGGGTGGCGAGCACGCGCAGCGCGCCGGCCCGCTCGCCCTCGGTGGTGGAGAGCAGCAGCCCGGGCCCCTCGACCTTGCCGTCCAACTCCTCGGGCGCGTTGGCCACCTCGCCGATGGTGAAGCCGCGGTCGGCCAGGGTGTCGGCCGTGGCCTGGGCCAGGCCGGTCCGGTCGGTGGCGTTGAGGACGTTGACCGTGATGGCGGACGGCTCGGGCAGGGTGGCCGGCCCGTCGTCCGTCTGCTGCGGGGCGCAGTTGCTCTCGGTCTGGGGGCGGCCCGAGCCGGCGGGCGCGCTGCGTTCGGTCTCGTCGTCGCCCGAGAACACGTCGACGATTTCCAGCGTCCCGTAGCCGAGCAGGCCGAGCACGCTGGTGAGGGTGAGGACGGCGAGAACTTTCCGGCGGCGGCGCGGGCGGCGCATCCTCGGGTAGTGGTCACCCGTGACGCGGAACTTCTTGCCGCCCATGCCAGGGGGCGTCAGCATGCTCATGGCCGCAGCGTAGCCAGGCCCGCGACCCGTGCCCAATAAATGATCTGCTGAAAGGATGCCCTGTTCCCCGAAAGGGGCAAGAGGGGCCCCGAACGGGGCAAGGGGGCTTCCGAACGGGGCAACGAGGCGCCCGCCGGAGTGCGCCTGGCCGAAAGCTCAGTCCAGCTCGAGCACCCGGGCGTGCAGCACCTGGCGCTGCTGGAGGGCCGCGCGCACGGCCCGGTGCAGCCCGTCCTCCAGGTAGAGGTCGCCCCGCCACTTCACGACATGGGCGAAGAGATCCCCGTAGAAGGTGGAGTCCTCGGCGAGCAGCGTCTCGAGGTCGAGCTGCTGCTTGGTGGTGACGAGTTGGTCAAGACGCACGGGCCGCGGCGCGACGTCTGCCCACTGCCGGGTGTTGTCCCGGCCGTGGTCAGGGTACGGTCGTCCGTTGCCGATGCGCTTGAAGATCACACGGAGAGCCTACCGGGCGGTGCCCTTCCGCCGCAGCCTCGTGTCAGGGTGACGTATCGGGCAATCGCGTGGCGTACCGGCCGACGATGTGGGCGATCGCCTTCACATTCGCCTCGAGCGCGGGGCGGCTGACGTTGTCGAGGTCGTCGCACGCCGCGTGGTAGCAGGGGTCGTAGGCGGCGTCCGCGGTGCCGCCCCAGAGCTCGGCCTCGGCGGCCGACTTCAGCCCCTCGGCGCCGGTGAAGGTGCCGCCGGCGGGGATGCCGGCGTCGAGGAACGGGCCGTAGTCGCTGCGGCCGTCGAAGGCGGTGGGCCGGCTGGGGTGGCCACGGTCGCCGAGGAACCGCGTGAGGTCGGCGGCGATGGCCGCCGAGACCGGCCCGTCGCGCTCCGCCTCCGCCCCGTACACGAACTGCCCGTGGTTGGGTGACGCGATCATGTCGAAGTTGAGGTAGAGCGCGACGCGCTCACGCTCCGCCTCGGGGAGGCCGGCGACGTAGTGCTCGGAGCCGAGCAGCCCGAACTCCTCGGCCGACCAGAACGCGAACCGCACCCGCTGCTCGCGGAGCAGCCCGGCCGGGTCCACCTCGGCCAGCCGCAGCGCGGTCTCCAGCAGGCCGGCCGAGCCCGAGCCGTTGTCGTTGAGCCCTGGCCCGTCGCGGACGGAGTCCAGGTGGGCGCCGGCCATCACCACCCGCTCCGGGTCGCCGTCCGGCGACTCGGCGAGGACGTTGACGGTGTCGCGCTCCTCGGCCAGCTCCTCGACCTCCAGCCGCAGCGTGACCTCCCGGCCCGCGGTCAGCTCCTCGGCCAGCGCCAGGCCGTCGGCGCGGGAGACGCCGCCGGCGGGGAGCAGGCCGGCCGCGGGGGCGCCCAGCGTGCCAGAGAGTGCGCCGGGCGCGTTGTTGTAGATGACGGCGCCCAGCGCGCCGGCCTCGGCGGCGTTGGCCACCTTCAGCGCGAAGGTGCAGCCGCCGCGCTCGATCAGGGCGATGCCCGGCTCTGGGGTGGTGGCGAAGTCGGCCGCCTCGCAGCCGTCTCCCGCGGCGGCCAGCGGGGCCGCCACGCCGCCCGCCGGCGTGTTCGCCGTGTAGGACAGCAGCCGCAGCGGGATCTCCCGCTCGGTCGGGGTGAGTTGGGTGAGCCGCTGGGTGACGGGCTCGCGGTAGGGGAACGTGAAGCGCTGGTAGCTGACGTCGTATCCGGCCCGGGTGAGCAGCGTGCCGACGTGGCGGGCCGAGCGCTCGTGCCCCTCGGTGCCGGCGGCGCGGTTGCCTTCCGAGGCGTCGGCGATCCGCTGGAACGCCTCGAGGTGGCGCAGCGCGCCCTCCGCCGTGGTGCGGCTCACCAGGCGGTCGGCGAGCGAGGGCTGGGAGGGGAGGGCGGGGACGGACAGGGCGGCGGCCGCGGCCAGTGCGACGGCGGAAAGAACTGTCACAAGATGTGACGTTAGCGCAGCCTTTGTCCCGATCTCGGGATCTGAGATCGTATTGACCGATCGAAAGATTCGTTCGAGGGTTCGCTCTATGGGCGGGGTGATCACCGGGTTCGCGATCATCGCGAGCGTCATCGGCACGGGCTACCTCCTCGGCCGCCGCGGCTCCCTCGGGGAGAACGGGCGCGAGGTGCTCACCAAGCTCGCCTTCCACGTCGCGACCCCCGCGCTGCTCTTCGTCACCCTCGCGCAGGCCGACCTCACCCACGTCTTCTCGCCTTCCCTGCTGGTCACCGCGCTCAGCACGCTCGTCGTCGCCGCGCTCTTCGTCGTCCTCGGCGTCGTGCGCGGCTGGGGCGTGGGCCGCACCACCATCGGCGCGCTCTGCTCCAGCTATGTGAACGCGGGCAACCTCGGCATCCCGATCGCCGTCTACGTGCTCGGCGACGCCTCGCTCGTCGCGCCGGTGCTGCTGCTCCAGCAGCTCGTGATCACGCCGGTGGCGCTGACCGTGCTCGACCTCACCTCGCCCACCGCCGAGTCGCGCACGGCGTGGCAGCGGCTGGCCACCCCGTTCCGCAACCCGGTGGTCGCCGGCTCGCTCAGCGGCGTCGCGGTGGCCGCCACCGGCTGGTCGGTGCCGGTCACGCTGCTCGAACCGGCCACCCTGATCGGCAACATGGCCGTGCCGGCCGTGCTGATGGCGTTCGGCATCTCGCTGCGCGGCTCCCCGCTGCCGGGCCGCGGCGCCGAGCGGTGGCCCGTGCTCGCGTCCGTCGCGCTGAAGTCCGTGATCCACCCGCTGGTCGCCTGGGCGATCGCGGCCGGCGTCTTCCGGCTCGGCGCCACCGCGCAGCTGACCGTGGTGGTCACGGCCGCGCTGCCGGCCGCGCAGAACCTCTTCACCTACGCGTCGCGCTACGACGTCGGCGTCCGGCTGGCCCGCGAGTCCATCCTGCTCTCCACGGCCCTCGCGGTGCCGACGCTCACGGTGATCGCCGCGCTGCTCGGGTGAGACGGGCGGTGTGGGTGAGACGGGCGGCGCGGGTGGGGCCGGCGGCGCGGCTCAGGCCGTGATGGTCAGCGAACGGTAGAGGGTGTAGACGACCGCGGGCAGGGTTCCCACCAGCACCCCGGAGGCCACGATGACGCGTGGCAGCCGGTGGTGCGAACCCTGGAGGACGCGGGCGACATAGGCGATCAGCGCGACAAAGGCCAAGCTGAGAATGACCCCGGCCAGCACCAGTTCCGAAGCATCGGCTCGCATGATCGAAGCCTAGCGGGCCGAGGCGGTGCGCCGGCGCACGTCGAGCGCCAGTCGCATCGCCCGCCGCCATGTTTTTCACGCTTTTCACCCCCGGAATCCTCACATGTGAAGGGGTGTCCCCTGGTACGAGGCAGAATCCCACCCATGGCCCTGGTACCCCGAACGTTCGATGAGTTGCTCGCCCTGCTTCAGGAACGCCGCTCCACGCTCACCCGGTCCCAACGCCTGCTCGCCGAACGCGTGATGGCCGACCCCGAGGGAGTGGCCTTCATGACGGTCTCCGACCTCGCCTCGGCGGTCGGCGTCAACGAGGCCACGGTGGTGCGGTTCGCCACCAGCCTCGGCCTGGAGGGCTACCCGGGTCTGACCCGGCTGTGCCGCGAACGGCTGCGCGAGCAGGCGCAGCTGCTGCGCCGCTACAGCACGCTCGAACAACTGGGCGGCGGCGAGGGCGACCTGCTCGACCAGGCCGTGGTGTTCGACCGCGCCAACATCACCCGGACCTTCGCCCGGATAGACCCGACCACGTGGGACGCGGCCGTCCTGGCCCTCTCCGAGGCGCCGCGGGTCCATGTGCTCGGCCTGCGGAAGTGCCACGCCCCGGCGTTCCTGCTCGGCTACCTGCTGCGGATGCTCCGCGAGGAGGTGGCCACGGTGACGCCGGGCGCCGGCACCCTCACGGACGAACTCCGGCGGGTGCGGGAGGGCGACTGCTTCGTCTCCATGGCCATCCACCGCTACTCCGCCGACACGGTGCGCGCCGCGTCCTGGGCGCGCGCCAGGGGCGCGCGGTGCGTGGCCCTGACGGACAACCCGGCGTCGCCGCTGGCCGCCTCGGCCGAACACGTCTTCTACGTCGAGGCGTCTGGTCCCTCGGTGCTGCGGTCGCTGACGGCGTTCACGGCGCTGGTGCAGGCGCTGGCGGCCGACGTGGCGCGGCGGCGGGGGCAGGACGCGAGGTCCTCGCTGTTGCGGGAGGAGGAGTTGCTGGAGGAGTTCAGCGTGTACGACCCGGAACGGAGGCGCTGACCGCTGGGTGGCGCGGCCTTCTCCCCCACCCACCCGCCCTTTCGTTCCGCGCTCCGCGCGGGGCGGCGCGCGGCGCGCCGCGCGCGGGAGCGGGCGCTCGGCGTGGTCGTCCCACCCA
>NZ_BAAGPR010000084.1:0-33411 GCF_054783955.1 Streptomyces mayteni
GGCGGCGACCACGCCGGCTCCGGCCGTGCGCCGGCCAGGCGCTCGCGCGGCCGGCGTGGCGCTCGTGTTGGCGCTCGGCGGCGGGGTGTTGGCCGGCCCCGCGGCGCCGGCCGCGGAGGCGCTGACACCGCCGCTCGGCATGACGGCGGACGAGCTGCCGACCTGGCAGACCAACGGGATCGTGTACGCCCTCGCGGAGGCCGAAGGCGTGGTCTTCGTCGGCGGCACGTTCTCCACCGTCCGGCCGCCGGGCGCCGCCTCGGGCACCCAGGAGCAGCCGGTGGGCAACTTCGTGGCGCTGGACGCCGCCACCGGCGAACCGGTGGACTGCGACCTGTCGTTCTCGGTCGGCTCGGGCACCGCGACGGTCCGCACGCTGGCCGTCTCGCCCGACGGGCGCACGCTCTACGCCGGCGGCACCTTCGGCTCGGTCAACGGCGTCGGCGCCAGCAGCGTGGCCGCCTTCGACATCCCGAGCTGTAGCCGCAAGCCGTTCCCCGCCGCGGCCAACGGCATCGTGCGGGGCATCGCCGCCACCGACGACCGGGTCTATCTGGCCGGCGACTTCACGCAGTTGAGCGGCACCGCGCGCAGCCGGTTCGCCGCCGTCACCACCGAGGGCGCCGTGGTGCCGGGCTGGGTGGCCGACGCCGACGAGATCGGCAAGACCGTCGCCGTCACCCCGGACGGCCGCAACGTGCTGCTCGGCGGCGACTTCTTCACGATCAACGGCGCGAGTTCGCACGCGCTGGCCGTGGTCAGCGCCAGCACCGGCGCCAACGTCAGGACGTACGGGCGGGGTTTCATCCCCGACACCTCGACGGTGCAGGACATCGCGGTGGACGCGACCGGCTTCTACACCGCCAACGAGGGCACCGGCGGCGGGGTGTTCGACGGCCGGATCGCGCTCGACCTGGCCACCTTCGACGAGCGCTGGCGCGACACCTGCCTGGGCGCCACCCAGGACGTGGAGGTGCACGGCTCCGTCGTCTACAGCGCCCACCACGCCCACGACTGCTCCAGCATGGGCGAGTTCCCCGACCAGGAGCGCTACCACCTGTTCGCCCAGGACACCACCACCGGCGAGAAGCTCGGCTGGTTCCCCAACACCAACGACGGCCTGGGCGAGGCGCTCGGCCCCCGCACCCTGGTCTCCGTCACCGACCACCCGGACGACGAGCGGGACTTCCTGTGGGTCGGCGGCGGCTTCACCACCGTCAACGGCTCCCCGCAGTGGGGCCTGACCCGCTTCGCCACCTCGCCTGACGACGGCGCCCCCTCGGTGCCTGAGGCGCACGCCACCAGCACCACGCCTGGCCGCATCGACCTGACCTGGTGGCCCAGCCTGGACCTGGACGACAGCCTG
Source organism: Streptomyces mayteni (assembly GCF_054783955.1). Lineage (NCBI taxonomy): Bacteria > Bacillati > Actinomycetota > Actinomycetes > Kitasatosporales > Streptomycetaceae > Streptomyces > Streptomyces mayteni. The sequence goes on from NZ_BAAGPR010000084.1 coordinate 1,367, forward strand.
CTGACCTACCGGGTCTACCGGGACGGCGGCAGCCAGCCGATCCACACCGTCCAGGCGTCCACGCTGCCCTGGAACCGGCCGCAGCTCGCCTTCGCCGACACCGGCATGTCGCCAGGCGAGAGCCACAGTTACCGGATCACCGCCACCGACGGGGCCGGCAACACCAGCGCGCTCTCGGCGCCTGTCACGGCCGCGGCGGCCGGCGGCACCCAGCCGTACGTGAGCGCGGTGCTGGCCGACAACCCGCTGCTGTACTGGCGCTTCGACGAGACCGCCAACAACTTCGCCTCCGACCTCTCGGGCAACGGCAACAACGGCGTGCACCGCGGCGGGCCGCAGCGCGGCGTCACCCCGGGCGCCGTCCCCGGCCCCGACGCGGCCTCGGTCGGGCACGACGGCGCGGACTCGTACACCTACACCGACCGCTCCTTCTCCGGGATGACGCGGTTCAGCGTGGAGACCTGGTTCAGGACCACCACCACCCAGGGCGGCAAGCTGGTGGGCCTCGGCAACCGCACGCTCCAGCCCAGCACGGTCCGCGACAACAACCTCTACATGCTCAACGACGGCCGGCTGTCGTTCGGCATCATCAACGGCGCCAACCGGGTCATCACCGGCTCCGGCCGCTACAACGACGGCCGTTGGCACCACGTCGTCGGATCGGTGGGCACGAACGGCATGCGGCTGTACGTGGACGGCCAGCAGGTGGCGAGCAACACGTCGTACACCTCGGCGCGGAACGTCACCGGCTACTGGCGGGCCGGCGGCGACAGCCTGGTCAACTGGGCCAACCGGCCGGCCAGCGACCACTTCGCCGGGCAGCTCGACGAGACCGCCGTCTACCCGACGCAGCTCTCCGCCGCCCGGGTCACCGCCCACTACCAGGCCGCCTCGCTGCCGACCGACACGGTGACCCAGCTGACCCCGGTGGCCGACACCTACGTCAACGGCGCCGCGCTGAACACCAACTACGGCACCCACCAGAACCTGGCGGTGCGCGGCAGCAGCGCGTACGAGAGCTACCTGGACTTCGACCTGCCGGCCGCGCCGGCCGGGCAGGTGCTCAAGAGCGCGGCGCTGCGGGTGCGGGTGACCGACGACCCGGTGGCCGGCTCGGTCGACGAGTTCCAGGTGGTGCCCATCGAGGGCGCCTGGGGCGAGACCACCACGACGTACGCCAACCGGCCGGCGCTCTCCGGCACGGTGCTCGGCACGCTCGGCTCCCCCGACGCGCCGGGCGGCGTCTACTCGGTGCCGCTCGACCTGGCCGCGGTGCGGGCCGCGCTGGGCGGCGACTTCGACGTGGCGCTGCGCGGGAGCGGCACGGACAGCCTGTGGCTGTGGGCCAGGGAGTCCGGCCAGAGCAGCTACCGGCCGCAGCTGGTGCTCACGTTCGGGGCGCCCTGATGAGGGGTCGCCTGCGGACCGCGTGGCTCGGCGCGCTGCTGACCGCCGTCGTCTCGCTGACCGCCTGTGGCGGCGGCGGTGACGGCGGGGGCGACGGCGGCGAGCCGGCCGGCGAGCGGTCGGCCGCGGCGACCGGCGGCGAGGCGGGCTCGGACCCGGACCAGGAGTCGGACCAGGACGCCGGGAGCGATCCCGACGCCGAGGCCGACGCCGAGGCCGAGACCGGTGGTCCGGACGGGGCCGACGCCGGGACGGCCGGTGAAGGCGTCCAGGACGAGACCGTTCCCGAGGACGAACTCACCCCGCAGGAGGGCGAGTTCACCGAGGAGCAGCGGGACTTCCTCACCGACCGGGTGCCGGCGGGCGCCGACCCGGGTGCCATCCTCGAGGTGGGCGACGAGGCGTGCTACCGGATCGGCTATCTGGAGCGCGTCGACCGGGAGGCCGCGCTGACCGCGCTCCGCGACGGCGAGATCCCGAGCGCGGAGGCCGCCGTCGAGCATCTGTGCCCGGAGTACGCCGAGTTGCTGGCCGAGGCCCGAGAATGACAGCGCGACAGGGAGAAGAGTGACCCGTCTACCGATCGTGGTGGCGATCCCCACCAAGAACGAGGCCGCCAACATCACCGGCGCGGTGCGTTCCGTGATCGATCACTTCGCGGCCGTGGTGGTCGTGGACTCCGACAGCACGGACGACACCCGGGCCCTGGCCAAGGCGGAGGGCGCGGAGGTCGTCCCCTACACCTGGGACGGCGGCTACCCGAAGAAGAAGCAGTGGTGCCTGGAGCACGTCCACCCGGAGACGGACTGGCTGCTGTTCCTGGACGGCGACGAGACGCCGAGCGGCGAGCTGATCGCCGAGCTGCGCCGGATATTCCACGACGGGCGCGCGATCCGCCCGGCGGCCTTCGACATCCCGCTCGGCTACTGGTTCGCGGGGCGGCGGCTGCGGCACGGCTACACCATCGTCAAGCGGGCGCTGCTCGACCGCACCAGGGCCCGCTTCCCCGAGCCCGACGACCTGGCCGCGCCCGGCATGGGGGAACAGGAGGGGCACTACCAGCCGTTGGCCGATCCGGTGTACCGGCTGAGTGCCCCGATCGAGCACCAGGACCTCGACCCGGTGCGCACCTGGTTCGACCGGCACAACCGCTACTCGGACTGGGAGGCGTGGCTGGAGCGGCACCCGGACGTCAGGGAGCAGATCAGGACCGCGAAGACCCGGCAGGGGCAGATCTTCCACCGGGCGCCGTTCAAGCCGCTGCTCTCCTTCGGCTACTCCTACGTCTACCGGCGCGGCTTCCTCGACGGCCGGGCCGGCTTCGACTACGCGCTGGCCATGAGCTTCTACCGCTGGCAGATCGGCGTGAAGGCGCGGGAGGCGGCGGCCGAGGAACGGTCGGCCGACTAGCCGAACGGCAGGTGCCGGGGGGCTCGCGACCTGACTTTCGTCAGGTCGCGAGCCCCCCGGCTCCGTCTCAGGACGGACGGAAAGATCGGCATCCCCGCCGATGCGGGAGCCGGCGCGCAAACATATGTTTGCTTACGTGAGCCAGCACGGAACCAGTCAGACAGTCGCCCGCGCCCCGTCCGCCGAGCGGCCACCCGGGAGTCGCCGGGCGCGGCCCTCGGCGCTCGCCGAGCGGCGGTTCACCCTGATGGCGGCAGGGGCCTGTCTGCTCTCCTTCGTGGCGTTCCTGGTGGCGCAGCGGGTCGCGGGCGTCACCTGGCTCGATCTCGACGTGTACCGGGCCGAGGGCTGGGCGATCCGCACCGGCGCCGACCTCTACGAGCTGCGGGTCACCAAGCACGAGCTGCCCGCCACCTATCCGCCGTTCGCCGCACTGCTGTTCGTGCCGCTCACCTGGGTCGGCGTGGAGACGATGCGGATGGCGGCGACCGTCCTCAACCTGGCGCTGCTGCTGACGCTGGTCTGGCTGACGCTGCGGCTGATCGGCCGGCGCCCCTGGGGCCTCTCCGTACCCGGCACGGCCTGCGCGGTGGCCGCGGTGGCCGTCTGGTGCGAGCCGGTGTGGACGACGCTGCGCTACGGGCAGATCAACCTGCTGGTCGCCGTCCTGGTGCTGTGGGACCTGAGCCGGCGGTGCGGCCACCGGTGGGCCGGGGTCGGCATCGGCGTCGCCGCCGGCATCAAGCTCACCCCGGCGCTGTTCGCGGTCCTGCTCGCGGTGGCCGGCGGCCTGCTCGCCGTCCGGCGGCTGCGGCGCGGCGAGCAGCCGTGGAACTGGCTGCTGCGGCGGGCCGCGATGGCGGTGGGGGCGTTCTGCGCCACGGTGGCGGTCGGGGCGCTCGCCGCGCCGGGCGACTCCTGGCGGTTCTGGTCGGAGGTGATCTTCGACAAGGACCGGGCGGGCAGTGTCGAGGGCACCGCCAACCAGTCGCTGCGCGGGGCGGCGGCCCGGGTGCTGCACACGGTCGACCCGGGCGGCGCCTGGCTGCTGCCGGCCCTGCTCGTCGGCCTCGTCGGCCTCGCCACGGCGGTGGCCGCCCTGCTGGCCACGGACCGGCTGCCGCACGCCAGGGCCTGGGCGGCCGTGGCCTGCGGCGTCACGGCGCTGCTCGTCTGCCCCATCTCCTGGTCCCACCACTGGGTCTGGGCGGTCCCGATGGTCCTGCTCCTCACCGCCGAGGCGGCCCGCAGCCGCAACCCCCGATGGCTGGCGGCCACGGTCGCCACCGGGCTGCTGTTCTTCACCTACGCCCTCTGGTGGGTGCCGCACTTCGAATCCGACCGCCCCGAACTCCGGCAGTCCGTCGGCCAGATGCTGCTCTCCGGCATCTACCCGGCGATCGGCCTGGCCTTCCTGGCCCTGGCCGCCACCGTCGTCACCCGCGCCTGGCTCCACCGCCCACCCGGCCCCCTCATACCCCCGCCGCCACCCCACCGTCCCGCAGCCGCCCGTACCCACTGACGTGACGCATCTCAGGACACCGGCACGACATGGCGCCCTCAGTTAAGGGATGCCTTAAGCTGGGGAGGCACATCGACTCAACGTGGGGAGCCCTCGTGGCCTGGTCCGTCAAGGTCACCGACGAGTACGCCGCATGGTTCAGGGATTTGATCAAGGAGGACGTGGCTTCGGCATCTCAGGTCGCCCAGGCGATCGCCGCCCTTCGTGAGGCCGGTCCGACACTTGGCCGGCCGTTGGTCGACCGCTTGAAGGGGAGTCGTCTCCACCATCTCAAGGAGCTGCGCCCCGGGTCACGCGGCCAGTCCGAGATCCGGATCATCTTCGCGTTCGATCCGACCCGGTCCGCCCTCCTCCTGGTGGGTGGTGACAAGGCCAACAGTTGGCAGCGCTGGTACCGCGACAACATTCCCGTCGCCGAGCAGCTTTATCTCGAGTACGTCGCCGACACGGAGGAGTGACGATGCCCAAGAAGACCCCCCAGGACTGGGAAGTCCTCGAGGAAGAGCTCTACGCGGCCGGAGTCGGCCGCGCCGAGGTGGAGGCCGGGGCGCGTCGGCACCTCGCCGAGGCGCGTGGTCACCAACTGGCCGAGGCCCGGAGGCAACTCAACCTGCTACAGAAGGACGTCGCGGCCCACATGGGGGTCAGCGTCGCCCGTGTGTCCCAGATCGAGCACGGTGAGGTGGCCTCGCTCGACGTGATCGCCCGCTATGTGACGGCACTGGGTGGGCACCTCGACCTGGTCGCCGACTTCGGGGATCACACCCTTCGTATGCCGGCCACGGACCAGGGCTCCAACGCGGCCGCGTGACTCGGCCCTACCCATGCCTCCGTGCGTCCGGATCCACCACCCGCCCGTACACGCTGAGGAGTTCGTCCAGCACGGCGTCGATCGTGAAGTTGTCCCTGACCAGGTGGAAGGCGGCCTCGGAGGCGCGTTCGTTGGTCTCGGGGGTCAGGAGGTCGAGGATCGCCGCGCCGAGGAGTGGGCCGTTGTCCGTGTCGGGGCGTGACGGCACCACCCGGCCGGCGCCGGCGCGGGCCACGTCGGGGGCGAGGCCGGTGGTCTCGGTGACCACCACGGGGGTGCCCACCGACATCGACTCCAACACCGAGACGGAGAACGCGTCCTGGATCGAGGGCAGCACGAACACGTCGGCGCGCCGCAGCCACTCCATCACCTCGGTCCGGTCGAGCGCCCCCACCCGGTCGAGGGAGCCGCGCACGCCCAGCGCGTCGGCGTGGGCCAGCGTCTCGGCCAGGGCTCCGGTGTCGGGCCCGGCGAGCACGAACCTGGCGTCGGGGTGGCGGGCCAGCACGGTGGGCATGGCGGCCACGAAGTCCGCCGGGCGCTTGCCGGCCTGTACCCGGGCCAGGAAGAGCACGGTCGGCGGCCCCGAGGTCTTGCGCCGCCGCTCCTGCGGCGGCACGCCGTTGACCAGCCGGTACTGCGGCGCGATCGGCGCCGGCGCGACGACGGCCGCCGTCTCGGTCCGCTCGCGCTCGGTCAGGTGGAGCACGGCGTCGGCTCGGCGCAGCACCCGGCGCACGCCGAGCGCGTCGACCAGCCGGGCCACCCGGTTCTCGGTCGGGTCGACCATGCCGTGGGTCTGGAGCACCAGCGGGGTGCCGGCCCGGAGCGCGAGGAGCGCCATCGGCAGCGTGATCAGGTCCCGCATCAGATGGACGTGCACCACGTCGGCCGACCGCGCATAGGACCTGGCGCGGGCCAGCAGCGCCGGCGAGGTGATGCCGCTGACCTCGAAGCGGGGCAGCACGTGGCGGGCCTGGAAGAGCCGCACCCGCGCCCCCTCGACCTCGTGCGGCAGCTCGTCGTCGCCGAAGCCGTCCCCCAGCGCGAGCAGCAACGCCTGGTGCCCCCGCTCCCTTAGCCCCCGGCACTGGGCGAGCGCCACCCGGGTCGGCCCGCCGAACTCGTGCGTGGGCGTGTGCAGGGTCACCACGTGCAGCACTCGCATGGCCGCGAACTCCCTCCCCCCACCGCGTCGTTGGGCGACGGGTGGACGTACCAGGCTACTGGCCCCGCGTACCTCCGGCGGGCCGGCAGGGGTCCCGGGCGGCGGCGGATACCGTGCCCGGGTGCGTCACCGGCCGGGCGCGCCGACGAGGTCGTCGTGGAACGGGTAGGGCGTCTCGCGGCTCTCGCGTTGGAGCGCGCGGAGGAAGTCCGACATCACCGCGGCCGGCGGCGCGTGCCGGGCGAGGATCGCCGCGGCCGCTGGCGGGATGTCCGGGCGGACGTCCGTGGGGGGCCGGCCCGCAGCGAGGGCGTGCACGAGCGCGTGACGGTCCTCTCCCCAGGCCCCGAGCAGGGCGGTGACCAGCCAGTTCACCAGGTGGTTGTGGGCGTAGCGGCGGTCGTAGGTCCGGTGCCGGCCGTAGAAGTCGGCCTCGGTTCCGGACAGTTCGAACCGGGTGGAGACGGCGAGGCCGTAGTCCGCGAAGTAGAGGCGCCGGCCGTCGGTCAGGATGTTCTCGAAGTGGGCGTCGAAGTGCAGGAGCCCCCGGTCGTTCATGAACGAGATGCCGGCCGCCAACTCCCGTTCCACCATGGCGCAGGCCCGGTCGGCGGCCTCCCCGCCCGCCTCGACCCGGGTGCCGAGCCAGCGGTGCAGGTCGCTCGGGAAGTGTTCCAGGAACAGCGCGACGCTCGCCGACGCGTCCCGGAGGGCCTCGAGCCGGCGGCGCACCTGCGGCCCGCCGCCCCAGTAGGCGACGACCCGTTCGATGTCCTCCAGCTCCTCGGGCAGCGGCGTCGAGTCCGGCAGCACCCGCCAGTGGTACATCAGCGGGAACCCCTCGTGCTCCCCGGTCAGCACCCAGTTGGTGGTCATGGTGTGGGCGGCGAGCTCCCGCCAGGACCCGAAGCCCGGGCCGCCGACACCGTAGTGGCAGAACACCGGCAGGTCGAACAGGTTCGCCGTGGAGTGGACGTTCTCCGGCCGCCGTTCCAGGTCGGTGAGGGGTATCCGCTTCACGAAGACCGGCGTACCGTCGACCTCGACCAGGACCGCCTTGCCGCCGATGCCGGAACCGAGCGGCGTTCCCGCGTCCACCAGTTCGCGCAGCGCGCGGTCACCGTGCAGGGCGAGGGCGGTCGAGACGGCCCCGTACCCGGCGAGGCGCGCGGCGCGCGACATGTCGACACTGTCCTTCAACGCTGCCTCCCGAACGCGACCGGGCTCGACAGTACGTGGCCGCCGGGTGGTGGGGCCACCCGGCGTCCGTCGGCACCCGGCGGCGGCCGGGGGCGGCGTCGGGTCGTCAGATGCCGATCGTGGTCTCGAAGACAGGGCGGCCTGGGTGATGCCGGCGTTGCCCAGGATCGGTAGGGGAGCGATGGCCGAGGCGCCGGTGGTGTACAGCGGGACTCCGCCGGTGAGCCGCTCCCGCCGTGGCGTGTGCCGCCGCACCCGTGCGCGTCCTGGCCGCACAGCGGCGCCGACATCCGGGCGCCCGATGACGCCGCACCGGCCCCGCCCCGGGGTCAGTCCCGCGGCCGGTGGTGACGTCCGAGCGGGATGACCATCGGGGTGTCGCTGACCGGGTCGCGGGTGATCCGGCAGCTGAGGGCGAAGACGTCGGTGACGGTCTCCTCCGTGATGACCTCGGCCGGGGCGCCCTCCGCGACGATCCGGCCGTCCTTCATCGCGACGACGTGGTCGGCGTACCGGCACGCCTGGTTGAGGTCGTGCAGCACCATCACCACGGTGCGCCTCCGGTCGCGGTTGAGGTCGACGATCAGGTCGAGGACGTCGATCTGGTGGGCCAGGTCCAGGTAGGTGGTGGGCTCGTCGAGCAGCAGCACCGGGGTGTCCTGGGCGATGGCCATGGCGAGCCAGGCGCGTTGCCGTTGGCCGCCGGAGAGCTGGTCGACGGTGCGGTCGGCGAGGTCGGTCAGGTCGGTGGCGGCGAGGGCGTCGCGGACGGCGCGTTCGTCCTCGCGCGACCACTGCCGCCACCAGGTCTGGTGCGGGGAGCGTCCCCGGCCGACCAGGTCCACGACGGTCAGCCCCTCTGGCGCCACCGGGGACTGCGGCAGGATGCCGAGGCGCTGCGCCAACTCCCTGGTGGGCAGCGACCGCAGGGCCCGCCCGTCGAGGTGGACGGCGCCGCCGCGCGGCGTGAGCAGCCGGGCCAGGGCGCGCAGCAGGGTGGACTTGCCGCAGGCGTTGGCGCCGACGATGGCGGTGATCCGGCCGGGCGGCACGGTCAGGTCGAGGTCGCTGACCACGGTCCGGTCCCCGTAGGCCAACGAGAGGCCGGTGGCGCGCAGTTCGGGCTGGGACGACGCCGGTTCAGGCACGGGGGTCGACGCCGAGGACGAGACGGTGGACGGCATGGGGGACGGCACGGCGGGTCAGCCTCCTTGGCCGGCGCGGTTGGCGCGGGCGAGCAGCCAGAGCAGGAACGGGGCGCCCAGGACGCCGGTGACGACGCCGACGGGCAGTTCGACGTCGTCGAGCAGCCGCCGGGCGGCGAGGTCGGCGGCGAGGACGACGAGGGCGCCGGTGAGCCCGGAGGCGACCAGCGGCGGCCAGGCGGTGCGCGCGAGCCGTTGCGCGATCTGGGGCGCGGCGAGCGCGACGAACGCGACAGGCCCGGCGGCCGCCGTACCGAAGGCGACGAGGCCGACGCCGGTGAACAGCAGCGCCAGCCTGGCGGGTTGGACGGGGGTGCCGAGGCCGGTGGCGACGTCGTCGCCGAGTTGGATGACGCGGAGGTGGCGGGCCAGCAGCAGGGCGGCGGGCACCAGGGCGGCCAGCGCGAGGGCGAGCGGGGTGACGTGGACCCAGTCGCGGCCGTTGAGGTTGCCGACCAGCCAGCCGAGGGCGGCCTGGGCCTGGAACTGGCCGCCGCGCGCCAGCAGGTAGTCGGTGACGCTGGCGCAGATCCAGGAGACGCCGACGCCGACCAGCACGATCCGGTAGCCGGTGGTGCCGCGCCGCCAGGAGAGGACGTACACCAGCACGGCGGTGGCGAGGGCGCCGAGCACGCCGAGGGTCTGGGTGCCGAGCCCGCTGCCCCAGCCGAGGACGAGGCCGGCGACGACGGCGGTGCCGGCGCCCTGGGTGATGCCGATCAGGTCGGGGCTGGCCAGCGGGTTGCGGGTCATGGTCTGGAAGAGGGCGCCCGACATGCCGAACGCGAGGCCGGCGAGCAGCCCGACCAGGGCGCGGGGCAGCCGGAACTCGCGGACCACCAGGGTGGTTCCCGGGTCGGCGCCGCCGGTGAGCGCGGCGACGACGTCGGGGAGCGGGATCGGGATGTCGCCGACGGCGATGCCCCAGCAGAAGAAGAACAGCGTCCCGGCGGCGAGCGCCACGCACACGGCGAGCTGTCTGATCCGCAGCACGCCGGAGAGGGGCGGGGCGGCCAGCCGGAAGGTGCGGTGCCGGCCGAGCCGTTCGGCGGAACGGGTGGCGGTGGGCGCGGTGTCGGCGGGTGCGGCGACGGTCTCGGTGTCCACGGCCTCACACCTCCGCGAGCCGCTGGCGGCGGACCAGCGCGATGAAGAAGGGGCCGCCGACGAAGGCGACGAGCACGCCGGCCTGGATCTCCAGGGGCCTGGCGACCAGCCGGCCGGCGACGTCGGCGAGCAGCAGCAGGACGGGCGCGAGCGCGGCCGAGACGGGCAGCAGCCAGCGGTGGTCGGGGCCGATGCCGGCGCGTTGGGCGAGGATCCGCGCGACGTGCGGCACGACGAGTCCGACGAACACGACGGGGCCGATCAGGGCGACCGCGCCGCCGGTCAGCAGGGTCACGGCGACCACTCCCTGGATCCTGACGAGTCCGACGCGCCGGCCGAGCGAGGCGGCCACGTCCTCGCCGAGGGCGAGGCTGTTGAGCGAGGGGGCGCAGGCGAGCGCGAGGAGCGCGCCGACGAGGAGCAGCGGCAGCACCAGGCTCAGCCCGCCGGCGTTCTGTCCGCCGAGCGATCCGGCGGCCCAGAAGCGGTAGCGGTTCAGCGCGTTGGGGTCGGTGAGCACGATGCCGCTGGTGAGCGAGGAGAGCAGCGCGGTGACGGCGACGCCGGCGAGCGCGAGCTTGACGGGGGTCAGTCCGGACTGGCCGAGCCGGCCGAGCAGGTAGACGACGACGCCGGCGATCAGCGCGCCGGCCAGGGCGAACCAGATCCGGCCGCCGAGCGTGCCGAGGCCGAACACGCCGGCGGCCAGCACGACGCCGAAGGCGGCGCCGGCGCTGATGCCGAGGATGCCGGGGTCGGCGAGCGGGTTGCGGGTGAGGGCCTGCATCAGCGCGCCGGCCAGGCCGAGGGCCGCGCCCACCGCCAGGCCGAGGGCGGTGCGCGGCACGCGGGACTCCCAGATGACGGTGTCCACCCGGGCGTTCGGGGCGTCGCCGAGCAGGGTGCGCACCACCTGGTCGGGTGGCACGCTCAGCGCGCCGAACGCGATGGACAGCAGGCAGGCCACCGCGAGCGCGCCGAACAGCCCGGCCACCAGGGGGACGCGCCCGCGCACCGCGCCGCGCACCGCACCGCTCACCGCACCGCGCACCGCACCGCTCACTGGGCGGCCGGGACTTCGGTGGCCGGGTCGCCGTCGACGGCGGCGGCGAGCTGCGGCACCAGCTGGTCGAGGACGTAGGGCAGGCTCAGCACGGTGGCGAAGCCGTAGGCGGCGCCGAAGTCGCTGTTCTCCTCGACGAAGACCTCGCGGCCCTCGGTGACCACGGCCAGGTCGCCGTAGAGCGGGTCCTGGTGCAGCTGTGCGGCGCCCTCCTCGGGGTCTGGCACGCTCCACACGATGGTGCTCTGGTCGAGGAGGTCGGTGCGCTCCTCGCTGATGTTGGCGCCGAACTCGTCGCCGATGACGGCGTCGACGTCTTCGGGGTAGGTGAAGCCGAGGTCGACCATGAGGCGGGAGCGCGGGTCCTCGCCGCCGAAGACCCAGTACCCCTCGTAGGGGGAGGCGGGGATGGCGGTGGCCCCGGCGAACTCCGGGTGCTCGGCGCGGGCTTCCTCGAACCGGGCGTCGACGTCCGCGATCAGCAGCTCGGCCTCGTCGGACCGGCCGAGGATCCGGCCGATGGTCTCGGTCTGCTGCCGCCACGGCACGCCGTAGTCGACGTACTCGCCCGGCTGGGCCACCACGGGGGCGATCTCGGAGAGGCTGTCGTACTGCTCCTGGGTGAGGCCGGCGTACTGGGCGATGATCACGTCCGGCTGGAGCAGGGCTATCTCCTCCAGCTGGGGCCCGGTGCCGGTGTCGGTGAGCAGGGTGGGGAGTTCGGCGTCGCCCACCAGGTCGGTGGCCCAGGGGCCGATGGCGGCCTCGTGGATGCCGTACCAGTCGGTGGTGCCGACGGGGACGGTGCCGAGGGCGAGCACCGCGTCGTGGTCGGTGAAGCCGACGGTGACGACCCGCTCGGGCTCCTCCTCGATGGTGGTGGAGCCGTACTTGTGGTCGATGGCGACGGGGAAGGCGCCCTCGGCGGCGTTGGTGTCGTCGGGCGCGTTCGAGCCGTCGGAGCCCTCGGAGTCGGAGTCCGAGCCGCAGGCGGTCAGGGTGAGCAGGGCGGTGGCGAGGGTGGCGGCGGCCAGCCGTCTGGGTGAGCGGTGCATGGGTTCTGGTTCCTTCGGTGCGTGCGGTCGGCGATCAGCGGTCGGGGATCAGCGGGTGGTCCTGTTGTCTGACCAGGCGTCCCAGAGGGCGGCGTATCGCCCCCGGGCGGCGCGGAGTTCGTCGTGGGTGCCGGTCTCGACGATCCGTCCCTCGGACATGACGACGATCCGGTCGGCGGTGGCGGCCTGGGTGAGCCGGTGGGCGACGACGAGGGCGGTGCGGCCGTCGAGCGCGCGGTCGGCGGCGCGTTCCAGCGACCGGGCGCCCGTGCTGCCGGCCTCGGCGGTCGCCTCGTCCAGCACGACGATCGGCGGGTCGGTCAACACCAGGCGGGCCAGCGCGAGTTGTTGGGCCTGGGCGGCGGTCAGCGGGTGGCCGCCGGCGCCGACGACGGTGTCCAGGCCGGCCGGCAGCGCCTCGGCCCAGCCGAGGGCGCCGACCAGGTCGAGGGCGGCCCGGAGTTCGGCGTCGGTGGCCTCAGGTCGGGCCAGCCGGAGGTCGGCGGCGAGCGGCCCGGCGAAGACGTGCACCTCCTGGGTGACCAGGCCGACGGCGCCGGCCCGGCGGATCCGGCCGGCGGCGGGTTGGTGGACGCCGGCGATCAGCTTGGCGAGCGTCGACTTGCCGGCGCCGCTGGCGCCGACCAGCGCCACCCGTTCCTTGGGGCGCAGCGCGAGGTCGATGTCGTGCAGCACGGGCCGGCCGGGCTCGTAGGCGTGGTCGAGGGCGGTGACGGCGACGGTGACGTCGCCGGGGGCCGTGGGCGGGTCGGCGGCGACGGGTTCGGGCTGGGGGTGCTGGGCGACGCCGACGATCCTGGCGAGGCCGACCCTGGCGGCCTGCGCGTCGTCCATCAGCACCAGGGCGGCGTTGACGGGCGTGAATAGGCTGTGGAAGTAGAGGGCGGCCGCGGTGGCGGTGCCGATGGAGGCCGAGCCGTCGCGCACCAGCACGAAGCCGGTGATCAGCACGGCCGTGAGGCCGAGGAACTCGGGGATGTGCAGCCGGGTGTAGAAGCTGATGACCAGACGTACGCCGCGCAGGGTGAGGCCGCGGGCGTGCAGCGAGCTGTCCTCGACGCGCGCGGTGTGCCGGGCGTGGTGGCGGAACGCGCGGACGGTGCGGGCACCGCCCAGCGTCTCCAGCAGCCGCTGCTGCACGCCGGCGACGGCGACCCGCTGCCTGGTGTAGAGGGGCAGCGCGTGCCGCAGGTACCAGCGGGCGGTGTGGATCTGGAGTGGGACGGCGACCAGCGCGGCGAGCAGGAAGCGCCAGTCGAGCAGGGCCAGGGCGCCGAAGGTGAGGACGATGGCGAGGGCGGAACGGGCCAGCTCGGGCAGGGCGTTGCGGACGGCCTGGGCGACGAGCGTGACGTCGCCTGTGACGCGGGCGGTCAGGTCGCCGGAGCCGGCGCGTTCGAGTTGGTCGAGGGGGAGCCGCAGGGCGCGGTCGACGAAGCGTTCCCGCAGCCTGGCGAGGGTGGTCTCGCCGAGCCTGGAGACCAGCACCAGGCCGTAGGCGAGCGCGCCGCCCTGGACGACGGCGACGGCGGAGAGCAGCACGACGAGCGAGGTGAGGTCGCCGGCCGGGCGGCCGTCGGCCACGATGTCGACGGCGCGGCCGAGCAGTGGCTGGGTGAGCAGCCCGACGGCGGTGGCCGCGGTCAGCACGGCGACTGCGGCGAGGGCCAACCCCCGGCGGGGGCGCAGCAGTTCGCGGATGGCGGCGCGGAGTTCTGCGGGCGTGGCGACGGGCAGCCCGGCGGTCTCGGTCATCGGACTCCTCCGAGGGCTGTCTCCGAGTGGCGGCCGTCGATAGCCCGCTTCCCGATCACCGCTCGTAGGCGCACGCATGCGAATGGTAGGCTCAGGGAGCCTGGTCGGCGGCAACCGAGCCGGCCAGGCCTACCGCCGGGCTGGCGGAATGTCAGGTCTGTGGAGCCGGCGTAAGACCAATGGTTGGCACTCCAACCCTCGCCGTTCATTCGGGTCGGCAGCTGTCTTTGAAGCAGAAAGCTCGACCCGCGAGGGTCGAATCCCTCAGCTTCAGGTGGGGGAGAAGTCAAGAGAGCACCAGCCGCTGATAGTCGGGATGAGTGCGCAGCAGGTCGGCGTGGTGGCCCTCGGCCGCCACGCTGCCCGTCTGGTCGAGCAGAAGCACCCGGTCGGCGATGGCCAGCAGGGCGGGGCTGGTGGTGACGAGGACGGTGGTGCGGCCGTGCCGCAGGTCGCGGATGCCGGCGGCGATCCTGGCCTCGGTGACGGCGTCCACCGCGGTGGTGGGGTCGTGGAGCACGAGCACCGGCGGGTCGTCGGCCAACGCCCTGGCCAGCGCGACGCGTTGCCGTTGGCCGCCGGAGAGCGCCCGGCCGCTCTCGCCGGCCTGGGTGTCGACGCCGAGCGCGTCGGCGCCGGCCGCGACGAGGGCGGCGCCCTGGGCGGCGCCCGGCACGTTGTCGGCGACGGTGCCGGAGAACAGGTCGGCGTCGTGCGGCGCGACCAGCAGGGCGGCGCGCAGTTCGGCGGGGTCGAGGGCGGTCAGCGCGGTGCCGTCGAGGAGCAGCGCGCCGCCGGCCGGGTCGGTCTCGCGGCCCAGGCAGCGCAGCAGGGTGTCGGCGTGGGCTGGGTCGGCGACGGCGAGGCCGAGGAGTTCGCCGGGGCGTGCGGTCAGGTCGAGGGCGTGCACCGCGTCGTGGTCGAGGCCGCGGATGGTGAGCTCGCCGCGCACCGGCGCGGCGGGCGGTTCGCCGCCCGGCTCCACGGCCCAGGGGGCGGCGAGGACGTCGGCGATCCTGGCGGCCGAGGCGCGGCCCTGGGCGAGTTCGGTGTTGACCCAGGCGAGGGTCTGGAACGGGGTGAGGAGGAAGAGGGCGAGCCCGAGCGCGGAGACCAGTTCGCCGAGGGTGATGTCACCGCTGGCCGCGAACCGGCCGCCGACCAGGGCGACCAGGGCGACGAAGACGCCGGTGACGGCCAGCGTGACGCCCTGCTGGCCGGCCTCGGCGCGGGCCGCGCGCAGCGTGGCGGCCAGCGAGTCCTCGCTGATCCGGCGGTAGCGCTCGGTGGCGGCCGACTCGGCGCCGAGGCCCTTGAGCACCCGGAGCCCCGAGACCAGGTCGGCGGCGACGCCTGAGGCGAGCGCGGCGGCCTCCTGCTCGGTGGCGCTGCGGCGCTCCAGGGGCCTGCTCAACAGGTGGCCGAGCCACAGCAGCACGGGGGTGCCGAGCAGCACGAGCAGGCCGAGCGGCAGCGAGGTGCGGAGCAGGGCGACGGAGCCGACCAGCAGGCCCATCAGCGCGGCGAAGCCGAGTGAGAGCGCCATCAGCACGACGCCGACGCGTCGCGCGTCCTCGGTGGCGACGCTGGCCAGGGCGCCCGGCAGCCGGCCGCGCTCGGCGCCGCCCGCCGGGTGCAGCACCCGGCGGACCAGGTCGACGCGGAGTTCGTGGGCCGCGGTCTCGGCGGCGCGTTCGCCGATCCGGGAGCCGAACCGGAAGCTGAAGGAGAGCACCAGATAGCAGACGGCGAGCGCGAGGAGCAGCAGGACCAGCGCGCCCGAGTCGCCCTCGGCGATGGCGCGGTCCACGATGACGCCGATCAGCATCGGCGTCAGGGCCTCGCCCGCCTGGTGTCCCGCACCGAGCAGCGCGCTGCTCACCAGCCGCCGCCGTTGGCCGACCACCGCGCGCCGCAGCACGTCCCGACCGGTCACCACGCCTCCCGTCATTCCGTTCCGAACCATCGACACAAGACCGAAATCAGACTTCGGTAAGGCTAACCTAAGTGCTGGCGACGACATACCCGGGTCCCGCGGGCGGTCGTGGTGCCACGGTCGGCTCGCCGGCCGGGCCCGACTGCCGGCGCTGGCCGGCGTCGGCCTCACGACGCGCGTTCTGCGCCGGGAGCGCCGGCCGGCCGCCGTCACCGGCTGACCCACGTCACCTGCCGACCGCCCGCCGGGCCGCCGCCACCGTCGCGGCGAGCGTGTCGTGCACCGTCGACCCCGGCCTGACATGGCCGAGTTGGAGGCGCACGTCGGCCGACCGGGGATAGCCGGGGTCGGCGCCGACCGCGATCCGGCGGCCCGGCGTCGCGGCGGCCGCGCCGAGCTCGTAGAGGGTGATGGGCTGCACCGTCACCGCCGGGTCGCAGGCCGGGAACCAGAACAACGTGAGGTCGGCGGCCCGCAGATGGTGGAACTCCCAGGCGATCTGCACCTCGGTCGCCGCCGGGTCCCGGACGTCGAACCCGGCCCGGCGCGGGTTGAACACCGTCAGGTCGCGCAGCGCCTCCGCCGCCTCGCGCTGCCAGTCGGGACAGTGGCTGATCCCGCCGGCCAGGAACACCGAGGGCGGGTCGCCCGGCCGGGGCTCGTGGTAACGCGGGGCCTCGAGGTAATGGCTGACGGTCATGCCCGCCATCCTGCCCCGATACCGCCAAGCCCTAGACTGAGCCCCCGAGTTCGAGGGGTGGATGCCGGTGGCGGTCGAGGTCACGGGGCGGACGCGTGACGCGTCGGGCCGGGCGGTGCTGTCACGGCCGCTCTCGGTGCCGTTGATCGGCGGGCTGGTGGGCATCCTGCCCCTGGCGGTGGCCGCCCAGCCGGGCGAGGGGGTGCGGGACACCACCTTCTGGCTGCAACTCGTCGTCGCCTGCTACGCGGGCGTCCGGCTGTGCGCCATGGTGCTCTCCGGCCGACGGCGGCTGGTGCAGGGCGCGTTCTGGCTGTTCTGCTACCTGGCGATGGGCATCGCGCCACTCGCCCAGTCGGTGCTCGGCCGCGACCCGACGCCGGTCCTCGGGCCGCGCGGCGACACCCAGTTGGCCACCGTGCTGGTCCTGGTCGGGATGGTCGCCTTCGACATCGGCGCGGTGCTCGCCACCCACCGGCCTGCGACCCGGGGGAGCCGGCGCCCGCCGGCCACCGTGCACCGGACCAGGCTCTATCTGCTGGTGGTCTTCGCCTACCTGGCCAGCGCCCTGCTGATCGTCCAACTCGGCGGCCCCGCCGTGTTCTTCGCCAGCCGGCAGGAGATCAGCGCCACCCTCAGCGAGGCCACCGGGGCCGATGCCGGCGGCGAGGCGGGCAACGCGCTGCTGCGCGGCTTCGGCACGGTGCCCGCGATGCTCGCGCTGCTCTTCCTCACCCGCTGGATGGTGATGTCCAGAAGGGCCCGCCGCCAGCCGTCCGTGGTGCTGCCCTGGGCCGGCCTGCTGGTGATCAACACCATCGTCAACAACCCGATCTCCAACCCCCGTTACTGGTTCCTGACGGTGCTGTTCGCGCTGCTGTTCACCGTCTTCCCGCGCAGCTCCGTGATGTACCGGGCCGCGCTGGCGCTCGGTGTGGTGATCGCGCTGCTGGTCTTCCCGTTCACCGACCGCTTCCGCTACGACGAGAACGGGCGGCAGCCGGTCGAGGCCCAGTCGTTCATGGAGCCGCTGGTGATCAAGGACTACGACCAGGTCGGCATGTTCGCCAACACCATCACCTACGCCGCCGACGGCAACGGCCACACCTACGGCCGGCAGGTGACGGGCGCCGCGCTGTTCTTCGTGCCGCGCGACATGTGGGCCGCCAAACCGCAGGACACCGGCTTCCTGGTCGGCGGCTGGATGGGCACCAACAGCGCCAACCTCTCCTCCCCGCTGTGGGCCGAACTCTGGCTGGACTTCGGCCCGTTGGGGATGACGGCCGGCTTCCTCGGGATCGGCTACGTGGCCGCAAGGACCGACCGCGGCTACGTCCGCCGGACGCTGGACGACCCCTCGCCGGGCAATGTGCTCGCCGTGGTGGCGCCGGTGCTGGCCGGCTACAGCTTCATCCTGCTGCGCGGCTCGCTGCTCCAGGCGTCGGGCCGGATCGGCATCGCGGTGCTCTGTCTGCTGCTGGTGACCACCTTCAGGACCGGCCGGCGGAACCAGCTGTACTGAGCCCCGTTTCGCTAACTCCCGGAGATCCGGCGGTGGACGTCGTCGAGCAGGTGCCGCATCGCCATCCGGAAGACCTCGGCCTGCTGACGTTCGCCGATGAACGAGGTGTGCCCGAACACCTCCAGGCTGACGAGGCCGTGCAGATGCCCCCAGGCGCTCAGCAGGAGCGCGGCCGCGGGTGCCGGGAGCGCGGCGGGATCGTCCGGGCGCAGCTGCTCGGGACTCGCCAGGAGTGACGGCGGGAACTCGGGGATCTCGGCCGCGGCGAGCCGCGCCGCGGTGAACCCGCCGAACAGCTCGCGCTCGAAGATCGCGCTCATCCGGCGGACCGCCTGGGTGGTCGGCCCCTCGACCGGCGCCGTGTAGTACCGCAGCGGGGCTCCGTAGAGGAGTTGGAAGCGCTCGGGGTGGGCGATGGCCCAACGGCGGTAGCCCTCGGCCGCGATCACCAGACCTGGCAGGTCGGCGTCCCCGTCCGGGGGGCTCTCGACCGCCGACCGCACGGCGTCCGTCAACTCCTCGTAGGCCTTGGTGATGAGCGAGGTGACGAGGGCGTCGCGGCTGGGGAAGTAGTGGTAGAGCGCCTGCACCGTCATCCCGAGCTCCCTGGCGACCGCGCGCAGGGAGAGGGCGTGCGGCCCGTGCTCGGTGATCTGCCGCTCGGCGGCGGCCAGGATCTCCCGCACCGCGACGGCCCGCCGCCGCTCGCGCAGCGGGGAGAGCCTGGCGGGCGGGGCCGTGCTGTGGTGGTCCGCTGGCATGCGACGACTTTACCGGCTGTTCGGAAAATCTCACACTGCCAAATTCCACGCCCTCTCGCTAGCGTCGTTCCCGGCGGTTCCGCCGAACTCCCCTCCGTTTCAAGCCGGTTGAGGCATGCCGGTTTTCGTCATTTTTCCTGGTAAGTGCGCAAAGGAGATCGTGCGCGTGTTTGATCGCATAGCCGAGCTGGCGATTCGCCGGTCGCGGCTGGTACTCGTGGTGGCCACCCTGGCCGTGGTCCTGATGGGGGCCGTGGGCGCCGGAGCGTTCACCAAGTTGGTGGGGGGCGGCTTCGACGATCCGGCCTCCGACTCCACCAGAGCCGACGAACTCATCGAGGAGGAGTTCGGCGGGCAGACGAACCTGGTGCTGCTGGTCGACGCCGCCGAGGGCGACGTCGACGCCCCCGCCGCCCGAGCGAGCGGCGAGGTGCTGGTGGCGGAGCTCAGGGCGGAGTCGGCCCTGGAGAACGTGGTCTCGTACTGGGAGACCGGCAGCCCCACGCTCCGCTCCGCGGACGGCGGCCAGGCCATGGTGCTCGCCCATGTCACGGGCGACGAGACGGAGTCGCAGGAGAACTCCGAGGCCGTCATCGACGCCTACACCGGCGCGTACGGGGACGGACTCACCGTCCGCGCCGGCGGCGGCGCGGCCGTGGGCAACGACATGTCGAGCGCGGTGGTCGACGACCTCCTGCTGGCCGAGCTGATCGCCATCCCGCTGACGCTCGTCCTGCTCCTGTTCGTCTTCGGCAGCGTGGTCGCCGCCCTGTTGCCGCTGGTCATCGCCCTGATCGCGATCATGGGCTCGTTCGCCACGCTCTCCCTCCTCGCCGACGTCACCGACGTCGCCAGCACGGCGACCAACCTGACCACCGCCCTGGGCCTCGGCCTCGGCATCGACTACGCGCTGCTGATGATCAGCCGGTTCCGGGAGCGGCTCACGACGGCGGCCGACGTGCCCGAGGCCGTCCGGCACACCGTGCGCACGGCGGGCCGCACGGTGGTGTACTCGGCCGCCACGGTGGCCATCGCGCTCGCCGCCCTGCTGGTGTTCCCGCAGTACTTCCTGCGCTCCTTCGCCTATGCCGGGGTCGGCGTCGTGCTCATCGCCGCCGTCGGGAGCCTGTTCGTGACGCCGGCCCTGCTCGCCCTCCTCGGGCGCCGGGTGAACAGCGGGCGGCTGCCGTGGGCGAAGCCGGGGCGCTCCGACAGCCGGGGGACGATGTGGGGGCGGCTGGCCGCCACCGTCATGCGACGGCCCGGGCTCACCGCGCTGCCGGTGCTCGCGGTGCTGCTGCTGGCCTCGACCCCGCTGCTCGGGATCGCCTTCGGCATGGCGGACGAGCGGGTGCTGCCCGAGGACGCCGAGAGCCGCCAGGTGTCGGCGGCGCTGCGGGAGGACTTCGAGGGCAACGACGAGGCGGCGATCCACGTGGTCGTCGACGGGCCGGTGGCCGAGGCGCCGTTGGACTCCTACGCGACCGAACTCTCCGCGCTGGACGGCGTCATCAGGGTCGAGGCGTCCACCGGCACCTATGTCGAGGGCGGGCCCGCGACGGCCGGCCCCGGCGACGCGGCACTCGGCCGCCCCGAGGCCCAGCGGCTCACCGTGGTGGGCGCGGCGCCCGCGCAGTCCGACGAGGCGCAGCGCCTGGTCCACGACGTGCGGGCGGTCGACCCGCCGACCGAGGCGCGGGCCCTGGTGGGCGGACGCGACGCCCAACTGGTGGACTCCAACGACTCCGTCGCCGGCCGGCTGCCGGCCGCCGTGGCCCTGGTCGCCGTCACCACCTTCGTTCTCCTCTTCCTCTTCACCGGCAGCGTCGTGCAGCCGCTGCGCGCGCTCGCCCTCAACCTGATCAGCCTGGGCGCGGCCATCGGCGTGATGACGTGGATCTTCCAGGACGGCAACCTCGCCTCGCTGCTCGGCTTCACCCCGCAGCCGATGGACACGTCGATGGTGGTGCTGATGTTCTGCGTCGCGTTCGGCCTCTCGATGGACTACGAGGTGTTCGTGATCAGCCGGATCAAGGAACTCCACGACCAGGGCGCCGACACCGCGACCGCCGTGGCCGACGGCCTGGGCCACACCGGGCGCATCGTGACCGCGGCGGCATTCCTGCTGGCGGTCAGCTTCTTCGCCTTCGGCACGGCGCAGGTCAGCTTCATGCAGATGTTCGGCCTCGGCAGCGGCCTCGCCATCCTCATCGACGCGGTGGCGGTGCGCGGCATCCTGCTGCCCGCCGCGATGCGGCTGCTCGGCCGCTCGGCCTGGTACGCGCCGGGCGCGCTGCGCAGGGTCCACGGGCGGTTCGGCCTCAGCGAGGCCGCGCCGGTGGCGGAACCGCCGCGGGTGAGGACCCCGTCCGGGGTCTGATGCCGGAACGGTGTGTCCCTGCCCGCCGGCGGGCAGGGACACGGCATTGCCCATTCGCCATGCCCACGTCACGATGGGCAGATGTCTCGCCCCTTACGCGGCCTGAGCGCCGCCCTCGCCTGCCTCGCCGTCACCACCGCCCTGACCGGCGCGACCACCGCCCCGTCCCCCGCCGTCGCCGCGCCCGACATCCCGCTGGCCGACGTCCGGGGCCACCTCGCGGACCTGGAGGCGATCGCCGCCGCCAACGGCGGCAACCGGGCCCACAACCGCCCCGGTTACGCCGCCGCGCTCGACTACGTCGAGGGGCTGCTCGCCGACGCCGGCTACCGGACGGAACGCCAGGCGTTCGACTACGGCGGCACCACCGGCTACAACCTGCTGGCCGAGTGGCCCACTTCGGGCTCGGACGAGGTGCTGATGGCCGGCGCCCACCTGGACTCGGTCGGCGCCGGCGCCGGCATGAACGACAACGGCTCGGGCTCGGCCGCGCTCCTCGCCACGGCGCTGGCCGTGGCCGAGGCCGACGCCACCCCGGACCGCCGGCTGCGGTTCGCCTGGTGGGGCGCCGAGGAGTTGGGCCTCGTCGGCTCCCGCGCCTACGTCGCGGACCTGACCGCCGCCGAACGCGCCGGCATCGCCGGCTACCTGAACGTCGACATGGTCGCCTCCCGCAACGCGGGCTACTTCGTCTACGACGACGACGCCGAGATCGAGGCGGTCTTCACCGACTGGTTCGACGCCCGCTCCATCCCGACCGAGGCGTCCACCGAGGCGGACGGCCGCTCCGACCACGCCCCCTTCGCCAACGTCGGCATCCCGGTCGGCGGCCTCTTCACCGGCGCCGGCAACGTCAAGACCACGGCGCAGGCCGCCCGTTGGGGCGGCACGGCAGGCCAACCGTTCGACCCCTGCTACCACCGGGCTTGCGACACCGGCGCCAACCTCAACACGACGGCCCTCGACCGCAACACGGACGCCCTGGCCTACGGCGTCTGGACGCTGGCCGGCCTGCCGGCCTGAGCGGCCCGAAGGGGTAGTTGCCCCACCCACCCGCCCTTTTCCGGCGCCCGGTCGTTCCGCGCCGGTTCCGCGCACCGGCAGGCCGCCTGGAGTGAGGGCCTCCGGCCCTCACCCGGAGCGGCCCACGGCCGGCACCAGCCCGGCCGGGGCCGACAACGCCGGGGCCCCGCACCGGCCCAACCGGCCGGCGGCCGCCCCGCCCGGGCCCCTGGGGGCCGGAGGCCCCGGCCCGAGGGCGCCATGCCGGCAACGGCCGTTCCCGTCCGGGTCGGTGACCGCCCCGGCCCCACGGGCCGAGGCGCAGCCGCCCGCCCTGCGGGCCCTGACCAACCCCTCGCGGAGCGTCGGCAGGTGGGCCCCGCCGCACCCGCGCGAAGAGCGCGCGCCGAAAGGCGCGGGTTGGCCCGCCGGGCCAACCCGGCTCACGGCGGCGCCGAGGCTGGGACCGGGCCGCAGGCCCGGTCCCAAGGAACCCGATCCGGTGAAGCCGGGATCGCACACCCGGCCGCGCCCCCGACAGGCCGGCCCGACCGGGGCTTCACACCGGCCGCCACCCCGAAGGCCCTTCGAACCGGTAGGCCGGCAGGCCGACCCGGCCGCCACGACCGACCGCGGCTACGTCCGCCGGACGCTGGACGACCCCTCGCCCGGCACCACCCTCATTGCCGGGGACACCGTCGACATGTGGTGCGAACGACCGACACGACGCGCAGGCGCGTCGACGTAACCTACGGACGATCTCGTTCGACCACCCTGCGGGGGAACCTTCTCGTGACTCGGAATCCGTCTCGCGACCGCTGTCGCGTCCCCACTCCTCGCTCCGCCGGCACGATGGCCACCGGCACCTGTGCGGGAGCCCTGGCCGAGGAGAGCTGGCCGACCGTCCGGGCCGTCGCCGTCGCCGTCGCCGAGCCGGTGGACCGATGAGCGGCGGGCAGGGTCCCTCGCGGGACGAACGGTTCGCGGTGATCAGCAGGCGCGTCGTCCTCGTCGGCGGGAGCGTCCTGCTCGGCGGCGGTGTTCTCGCGATCCTCAACGACCAGTTGGCGCTGGGCGTCGTGCTCGTGGCGATGGCCTTCCTCGCGGTGCTGTGGCGCGGTCTCATGACGGTGACGCGCGGCCGGCGCGCGTTCGCCACCCGGGAGCGTGCCCAGGTGCCCGGCGGCGCGGTCCATGGCCCCGGCGCTCCGGCGTCGGTGGAGCACGTGATCGCGGCGCTGGTAGGCATGAACAGCGACGGCCTGCCGTACCGGATCGATGCCTCGCGGAGCGCCGAAGGCGCCCGCGTCGACGTGCGGTGGAAGCACGAGGAGCTGCGCTGGGGGACCCTGTTCGTGCGTGGCTCGCAGGTTTACGCGTGGCGCATGGAGGTCGACCTCGACCCGTCGACGGGGCACTACAGGTTCGTCGAACACTCCGGGCAGGCCGCTGTGCGCGTCGCGTCGGGACCGCTGGGGGTGGTGGCCCACGGCAACTGGACGTGGCAGAAGGGCAAGACGTCCGGTGGCACGCGGGCGACCTTCGTCGAGGGCGCCGACGGCCAGGTCCTGACGACCGGTCCGGCTGGGTCGCGCACCTCCTGGGAGGGGGCGGTCGTGATCAAGCCGGCCGACGCCAAGGTGCCGGTCTTCACGGTCCTGCGGAACAGCGGCTGGCGCCCGCGCTTCGACTGGTTCGGAGCCCGGCTTTTCGAGAAGTAGACCGGCCCGCGCGGTCGGTGACACGTCGTACCTGTTCTCGGGGCGCTCGCCGATGAAGCGCGACGTCCAAGGAAGTGAAGTGAGTGATACACATGCGTACCCGTCGTTCGAATCTGGCCGTGGTCGCGGCTCTGGCTCTCGCGTCGACGCTCGCGGCCTGCTCGTTCGAGGCCGGCGACCTCGAACCGGTGGGCCGCGAGTCCGAGGCCGTGGAGTCGACCACCGCGCCGGACACGGACACCGAGCTCCAGACGGTCACCGCCGAACACCTGACGGCGGGGGTCCCGGCCGACTGGCAGTCGGTGGGTGACGCCGACGGCTGGTCCTACGTCCACCAGCTCGACGACGGCGACGGCGGGGTGGCGGGCCGTATCGGCTTCATCCCCGGCGGCACGCCGATGAGCGCCCAGGAGGCCATCGACTGGTTCATCAGCAGCGTCGAGGAAACGGGTGCGACCAACGACGACTACGCGCCGACCACCACGCTCCGCACGGGCGAGGACCGGGCCAACACCTCGTACACCTACCAGTCCGCCGGCCAGGAGTACCGGGGCCAGGTCTGGGCCATCAGCGACAGCAACGGGATCCCGTCCCTGATCCAGCTGTCCGGGACCCCGGAGGTGATCACACCGGAGTTGGTCGCGCAGGTCGACGAGAGCCTGGACGTCACGGGTGTCTGGTCAGGGTCCACTCCCTGACCCGGGTGCCGGGCCAGGTACGAGGCGACGGCGGGTGGCGCTCGGCGCCCCGCCGCCGGGCTGGCGCGCTCCAGTCCGTTCGCGGCGGGGTCACAGGTCGTCGAGGTGGACCAGGCCGTCCTGGACCGCGCGCGCCACCAGGGCGGCCTTGGTCGGCGCCTCCCGACCGCTCAGGGCGTACTTGATCCGGATCCGCTCCAGGTGGGAGTTGACCGTGCTCAGTGAGATCCCCAGGCGCTGGGCCACGAAGTCCTTGGACTCCGACTGGAACCACTCGACCAGTACCTCGGTCTCGCGCGCCGACAACGCCGGCCGGTGGGCGGAGCGGTCGCCGGCGAGCGCACCCGCCAGGGTCGGCGGGGTGTACGCCCGGCCCGCCGCCGCGGCCCTCGTGGCCCGCAACAGGTGCTCGGCGCCCTCCGCCTTCGTCAGGTAGCTCAACGCCCCCGACTCCAGGCACCGCAGAGCGATGTCGTCGTCCAGGCGCATCGAGTAGACGACGACCCGCCTGCCCGTCTGGGTCAGTCTCCGCAGATCGCTCAGCGCCGGGGTCGGGCCACCCAGGTGCAGGTCGAGGATGACCACGTCGGCCTCGGCGCCTTCACCGAGCCAGGCGACGCGGACATCGTCGCCCGCGGCGGCCACCCGGATCGGGGGCGTGCCGGACGACAGCCAGTGGGCCACCCCGGCCCGCACCGCCGGGTGGTCGTCCACGATCACCGCGCTCAACTGCTCGTCCGCCGCCATCTCGCCCCCACCCGCACGTGTTCACCATAGGTGCCGGAGTCCACCTCGACCTGCGGCGATGAGCCGACGACCACCCCGACTCCGGCGTCCGCGACCACGGCCACCCGCACCTCCTCGTCGGTGCGCAACACGCTCACCCGCGCGCGTGTCCGAGCCGCCGACAGCGCGGCGACCACCGGACCGGTGAGTTCACGACGCACGCTGGTCGGCACCGGCACGACCGTGCCGCTGACCGCCAGCGAGACCTCGACACCCCGCCGCTCCGCCTCGTCGACGCACGCGGTGACCTCGTGCACCAGCGGGTCGGGGACGTCGTCGTTCTCGGCGAACAGCCTGCGCAACTGGGTCGCCGCGAGGGCGCACCGCCGCTGTGTGTCGTCGTCGCGCGGGTCCAGCACGCCATCGGCCATGTCCGCCAACAAGGGCAGCGTCACGCCCAACTGCCCGGCGAAGCCGATCCGCTGCCCCCGCTCCCGCTGCTCGGCCAACGCCACCCTGGTCACCATCCGATCCCGCTCGACGGCCGCCTCGGTCGCCTGGCGGGCACCGCGGCGCAGCATCCGCGTGATCACCACGACCGCCAGTTGAACGCTGGTGGTGCTGAGCACGACCGCTCCCGCGGCACCCACCTCGACCCGCTCCGGCACTCCCGACAGCAGGAACTGGGCGACTTTCGCCGCCACGTTCACGGCCAACGCCGTCAGCAGCAAGGGGACTCGGTCGAGGAGTAGCAGCAACAGGTGCCACCCCACCAGGCCGAACGCCCAGTCCGGCGCACGGAAGTGCCCGTCCGGCGGCAGGACGGCGGTCGCGGCGGGCGAGGCGGTCAGCACGACCACCGCGCCGACCAGCACGACGGTGGGCGGCAACGGCCGCCCGCGCACCACCCACGCCCCGCACGTGGCGGTGACGAGCGCCAGGGCGGTGAACGCGGCGACGGCGACCCAGGCCGGCCGGTACTCGTGCGTGACCAGCGGGGCCAGGCACAACCCGAACTGCACGGTACCTGCGACGCCGAGCAGTGCGATCCGCATCGTGGGGTGCACGTGGTCGGCCACGGCGCGGTCCTCACCCATCGGGCCACACCAGCCGCACGGTGGTGCCCGCACCGGGGGACGAGGTGACCACGGCGCCGCCGCCGACCGCGGTCATGCGTTCGACGACCGAGCCGCGAATGCCGCGGCGGAGGTGCGGCACGTCATCGGGGCGGAACCCAGGACCGGCGTCGGCGACTTCCACGACGACGCCGTCGCCCTCACCACGCACACTCAGCGCCGCGGTGTCCACACCCGCGTGCCGCTCGATGTTGGCCAGGGACTCACGCACCGCGCGCACCAGCGCGAGTGCCACCGACGCGGGCACCAGCGGCACGTCCCGCCACTCGGCTTCGACGGTCAACGGGCGGCGCTCCACGACGGCGCGCAACGAGGCTCCCAGGTCCACCGGGCTGTCCTGTGCTGTCGGCCCGCCCGCCGAGCCGGTGAGTATGGCCAGGTCGTGCCGCGCGTACCCGGCCACCTGTGCCGGATCGGTGTCGCGACCGTTCACCGCCACCAGGAGGAACGTCGCCGAGGCCGTGTCGTGCAGCAACGCCAGGTACTCGCGTTCCCTCCGGTGGCGCTCCAGGGCCAGCGCTTCCGCCCGTTCCAGCTCCGCCCGGCGGTCCCGCAGCACGTCCACGCGCCTGCTCGACCACCGCAACAGCACGAACGCCAGACGAGCCAGCACGCACTCGGCCAGGAGCCGGAGCACGATCGCGCCCCCTTCGCCGAAACCGACCACGGCGAGGTCGACGGCGAGCAACCCGGCGGTGACAGGTACGGCGACCTTTGGCGGCCACTCCCACTGCAGCGTGATCGCCGTCGTGGTCAGAACGTTGAGCGCCCACTGGTGCGGCTGTCCACCGGTCCACTCCTGGGTCGCGCAGATCGCCACCACACGCGCTACGGCGAACCCGAGTGCCAGTGGAGCCGCACGCCCCGAGATCCCGGTCCAGCAGTCCACCACAGCGCCGACGACCACAAGACCCAGCAGCGCGAACCCCAGCGGCATGAAGTCGTCGGGCACCGCCAGGAGCCCGAACGCGCTGGTGAGCAGCAGCCCGACCCCGCGCACGGGTGCGGCGAGACGGCGAGCGGTGGTCACGAACTCCGCCTCGACGTCGCCCGGCGGGGAACTCGAGGACGTCGCGGTCCTCGACACCCCGGCGCGGAAGCGCGGTCCCCGCGGGTCGATCACGGGACGGCGGATGGCTCCAGCAGTCACTTCAAGTCCCTGACAAACGATTCCGGCCGCTCACCCATCACACCATCAAGGCCGGTGACGGCCTCGCCCACAGACCCTAGGGTCATCGCGGGCCTCGGACTTTGTCGTCCGCGCAGGGAACTGTGTCAGCGGTGCACAGCCGCACGTTGACGCCGCACCGGGCGAGGCCCCGCGTATGCCCGTCGAGGCCGTTGCGCGGCGAGAGAGCGCCGTGCCAGACTCTGTCTGAGAACCGTCTGTGCCGAGGGGTGGCTTGTGGGGGAGCGGGCCGAGGCGTTGTCGGGCCGGCCTGATGGCCGGCGCAGGCGAAGGCCCGTCTCGTGAGCCCGGTCCTGGACACCGCGTTCATACCGCCGCGTGACCGGGAGGAAGTGCTCCGGCACGCGGTGTGGGAATCCATGGTGGCGGTCGACATCGATCACCGTCCTCCGGCCGAGGGCATCTCCGCTCGCGTGGGGCTCGGGGCCGTTGGCCCCCTCAGGATCTGTTCAGCGCGGGCGACCGCGGTCACCATCCGCCGGACGGAGCGGCTGGCCCGGGAGGACGAGGAGCCGGCCGTCACCCTGGGTCTTCAGCTGACGGGCACCAGCCTGGTGGTGCAGAACGGTCGCGAGTGCCTGCTGAGGCCGGGAGAATGCGCCGTCTACGAATCGATCGCTCCCTACACCCATCTCTTCGACGAGGGAGTCGACTACCACTTCATCCGTTTCCCCCGCGCGGCACTCGCGCTCCCCGAGCGGCTGCTACGGGACGTCACCGCGGTCCCCCTGGGATCCGACAACCCCGTTGCGCGCCTCGCCTTCACCTACTTCTCCCAACTGGCCGTCAGTGACGACATGCACCGGGGCGGGCACGCCGACGCCGTCGTGGAACCCAGCATCGAACTGCTCCGTGCCGTCCTGACGTCCCAGCACGGCAACTCCAGCCTGGCCAGAGGACCGTTGGACGCGACCCTCAGCCTGCGGATCACCCGGTACATCCGGGCACACCTGGCTGATCCCGATCTGTCGGCGGCACGGATCGCCGCCGCACACGGAATCTCCGTGCGTCATCTCTACGCCGTGCTGTCCCGGTCGGGCATCAGCCTCGGCGACTGGATCCGGACACACCGCCTGGCCGAGTGCAGGCGGGAGTTGGCCGGCCCGCACGGCCGACTGCGGACCATCGCGGCGATCGGACGAAGGTGGGGCTTCGTGGACGCGACCCACTTCAGCAAGGTGTTCAAACAGGCATACGGAATCTCGCCTCGGGACTGGCGCCACCAGAACCACCCCCGTTCCTCCGCCTGATGCTCTCCGCGCGGCCACGTTTCGCGTGACCGACCTCGGACGTCCGCACCACCCAGGCCCTTCGAGCCGGTAGGCCGGCAGGCCGACCCGGCAGGCCGACCCGGCTACTGCGCCGTGACGCGGAGTTCGAAGCCCGCGCGCAGCCAGCTCGCGGCCGCCTTCATCGCCGAGCCGGCCGCCAGGCCCCACGCCGCGCCGAGGATACCGCCGGCGGCGTAGCCGATGAGCAGGCAGGCGACGGAGACGAGCGAGAAGGTGAGTTGGACGGGGAGCGTGGAGCGGGGGGACAGGACGCGGAGGAGGAGCAGGCCGCAGGTGCCGAGGGCCATGACCGCGTACTGGGTGCCGGTGGCGGGGAGCAGCGAGACGGCCGCGTCCCAGGTGTCGCCGAGCAGGGCGCGGCCCGCCGCGTCCGGGAGGAGGAACAGGACGAGGGCCCAGCCGGCGGCCACGCCGGCCAACGTGGCGCCGGCCGTGAACGCGGCGCGGGCCTGCCGGTGTGGGCTCGGGTAGCGGCCGAGCAGCGGTGGGCCGAAGCCGGTGGCTGCGTTGAAGAGGACGTTGAGCGGCCCGAAGAGCGTCGTCGCACCGCGCAGCGCGCCGACCGCAAGCGGGTTGGCGAGCAACCCCAGGGCCACGATGGCCAGTTGGGACGCCGCGTTGCCGACGCCGAACTCGACGACGAAGCGGCGGCCCAGGTGGCGGCGGTCCAGCAGGGTGCGGGGGTGGATCGCCGTGGCGCCCCTGGTGTGGAGGAGCAGCAGCCCGGCGCCGAGCAGCAGCGCCGGCAGCGAAGAGAGGCCCCAGACCAGCACCATCCGGCCGGGGCCCGTGCCGTAGGGCTGGAGGGCGAGCGCGGGCACCGCGACCGCGAGCCGCGACAGGTCGGTGACCAGGGCGAGTTGGGGCCGGCCGAGGACGGCGAACGCGTAGCGGAGACCGTCCTGGGTCAGGACCAGCGGCAGCACCAGGCCGAGCGCCGTGAGGCCCTCCGCGATGCCGCCGGGGATGGCCACCGTGGCCAGCGCGGTGGCGGCGCCGAGCGCCGCCGACGCGCCGAGGGTGAACAGCGCCGACGCCCGGCAGTGGCCGTGCAGTTCGGCGGTGGCGCCGCGCCGCAGCACCAGCGCCTGCCCGACGTAGGCGGTGGCCGCGCCGAGCAGTAGCGCGAAGACCGTGTAGACGACGGCGAACGACGCGAAGTCCCCCGCCGTGGACTGCCGGGCGGCGCACACCACCACCGCGATGTTGGTCAGCGCCGCCACGCCCTGGTCGGCGATGGCGGCGACCGTGGCCCGGCGCGGGCCTGGGCTCTCGGATATGTCGCTCACTGCCGTGGGGAACCGTCTTCCAGCTCGGCGGGGTCGAGGACGCGGAGACCCAGGGTCTCCGAGCCGATGTCGCGGTGCTCGGGCGGGGCCGGCTGGCGGGTGGCCGGCGGCCAGGCGACCCGGGGGCGGAGCGGCGGCTGGGGCTGGTGGTGCGGCGGCGGCGCGGCCTCGGCCGGCACGTCGTCCTCGGCGGACGAGACCCGCTCCGAGTCGTTGCCGCTGCCCCAGGAGTGCAGCACCGCGCCGAGCAGGATGCCGCCGGCGCCGACCACCAACTCCCGTACCCGGGCGAGGTCGTCGCGCCGCACCTGGCTGGGGTCGCAGACCACGAGCACGCCGTCGACCCGGTCGGTCAGCGCGATCGCGTCGGCGTAGGAGAGCACGGCGGGCGCGAGCACCACCACGACGGCGCCCTTGGTGTCGGCGTGGCCGATCAGCTTGGTGGCGGCGGGCGAGGTCAGCGCGCGCGGCACGTTCCGCACCCGGGCGCCAGGCACCAGGTCGAAGATGCCGGACTCGCCGCCGTCGATGGGCACTCGGGAGCCTGGCCAGCCGCCGGCCGGGCCGCGCCCGCCGCCGTTCCCGGCCCAGCCGGGGCGGACGCCGTCGGCGTGCCTGAGCTGGTCGGAGAGCGTGGGGGTACGCAGGTCGGACTCGACGAGCAGCGCGTCCATACCCATCTCGGCGAAGGCGGCGGTCAGGTTGACGGAGGTGGCCAGCGGGGTCTCGATGCTGCCGCGCGGGGCGACCACCAGCAGCCGGCGGCGCTGCGCGAACGTCTCGTCGTAGGCGAGGCGGAACGCCACGGAGCGGTACTCCTCGGCGAGCCGGCCCTCGGCGAGCAGCTGGTCGGGGTGGCCGCGGC
Organism: Streptomyces mayteni; assembly: GCF_054783955.1. NCBI lineage: Bacteria > Bacillati > Actinomycetota > Actinomycetes > Kitasatosporales > Streptomycetaceae > Streptomyces > Streptomyces mayteni. The sequence goes on from NZ_BAAGPR010000084.1 coordinate 32,308, forward strand.
CGGTACGGGGCAGCACGCCGAGGACGGGCGCGCGCAGGGCGCGGGTGACGTCGCCGGCGGAGCGGACGGTCGGGTCGAAGACCAGCCGGACCCAGGCGGCGAGCAGGCCGAGGCCGATGCCGACGACGTAGCCGAGGCCGAGCAGCAGCGGCAGCCCGGGGCCCGAGGGGCTGCCCGGCGCGCTGGCCTCGGTGATGACCCGGCCGCCGCTGGTGTCGAGGGCCTGGAGGCTGGCGATGCTGGAGTTCAGCTCGGAGACCTGGGCGGCGACGCCTGACAGGTCGGCGACGGCGTTGTCGTAGGCGGTGGTGCCTTCGAGGAGGTTCTGGTCCAGGTCGATCTGGAGCTGGTCGCGGCGCTCGAGCAGCGGGGTGCGCTGCTCCTCGAGGGCCGCGACGTTGTGGGCGATGGTCTCGTCGGCGTCGGCCTGCCGGTGCTCCAGGTAGGCGGCGACGAAGGCGTTGGCCCGCTCGGCGGCGACGGCCGGGTCGTCGGCCGAGTAGGCGAAGCGCAGCACCTCGGTGTTGGGCGGGTTGGTGACCGTGAGACCGCTCTTGAGGGAGGAGCCGGCGCCCGGCCTGCCCAGGCTCTCGGCGGCGCGCTGGGCGACGACGTCGCTGACGGCGGTGCGCCGCTCGGAGCCCATGACGACGCGGTCCACGGCGGTGGGCGCGAACGGGTCGGCGGTGGGCATCCGCACGGTGATCTCGCTGGTGGCGATGTAGGTCTCGTTGCTGGAGAGCCCGAGCCAGGCGCCGCCGGCCAGGCCGAACAGGATGCCGCAGATGATCAGCAGCCGGTAGCGCAGCAGTTGGCGGAACTGGTCGCGCAGCAGGTCCGGTTCGTCGTACGGGTGGTGGCCGGGGGCGCCCGGGGTGCCGCGACCGTCCTCGCGCACTGCGCTCATGCGGTTCTTCCTTCTTCTCTGCGGTCTTTGCGGTCTTCTCCGCGGTGGGAGGCGTGCCGGGCACGGGCCTCGTCGAGCAGCGCGGTGACCCGGCCGAGCCCGGCGGCGCGGGACAGGTGGGCGCGGGCGTAGTCGGCGCCGCGGCGGCCCATGGCGTCGGCGGCGGCCTCGGCGGCGGCCAGCGCGCCGGCGGCCTC